>CAZSLQ010000033.1:3753-5444 GCA_964607885.1 uncultured Pseudomonadota bacterium | reverse complement strand
TCTTAACTTCAGTCTTGTTTTTCAGCTTAAACAGCTGTTTGAATCGTTCTATTGATAAAGTTTGCCCTTTGACTATCGCTTTTATTGTTATCAAATAGCTGTGTTCAAAGTCGATTGTTGTGTCTGAAGGGTCGTCGAAATTCAGGTTGTTGCTGATAAAATTTTCGTTTATTTTTTTTCCGATGAAAGCGTTTTTGAATTTGCATGAGAGTTCGCTTTGTTGGATTTTTATCCAGAAATTGCTTTCCAGTTCCTGTAGAATTGGTGAATTATTTTCATCTAGTAGTACTGTGCTAAAGTGTACCCAGTCGTTTTCTTCAATGGTGTCTTCTCCTGCTGTTGAATTGGAATAGGTTTGTGTTTCAAGAAACTGTTTTACCTGTTTATCAAGGTCTTTATAGCGTTTTCGTTTTGGTGGTTTGAATGCGAAATTTTTCCATTCTTTTAATTCTATGGGTTCTGTTAATGACAGATCAAAAATATAAGAGATGTTTTCTTGGTCTGATTTTGTTATTGTGTTTAATCTTGGGTAGTTTGCAAAGGGTATTTTTTGGTTAATTAATTCGTTGATTAAGAAATCAACAACTATGTGGTTGAATATGTAGGTTTTTAATTTTTGGTCAATTTCTTGGTTATGTGTTTCTTCTAGGTACTCTGTGGGGGCATCCATGTTTGGGAAGCCATTTTGATGTCTTTTTTTAAATAAGCTTACAGTTTGTTTATAGATTGGGTTGATTAATTTGTTTTTTATTTCCACGCATGCCTGGGCGATGTGAGATGAGCTTTTTGTTATTGATACATTTATTAATTTCATCGGTTGTGAGTGTTCTTGTTCTGGCGTGGGTGGTTTTAATGGAATGTTTTTTTGGGATGTGTTCATGGACGATCCTTTCTCTTTTTGTTCAATTTTAGCTATGGTTGTTGGATTTAGTCAAGAAGAATGATTATGGGGTTATTGGTGCAAGGGGGGGGACTCGAACCCCCATCCTCTTTCGAGGGCTGGCTCCTAAGGCCAGTGCGTCTACCAGTTCCGCCACCCTTGCGGGATGTTTGAGATGAGGATCGGTGTATGGTGGGTCGCCGGGGACTCGAACCCCGAACCTGCAGATTAAGAGTCTGTTGCTCTACCAATTGAGCTAGCAACCCATGTAAATTTTGTAACGGAAATATTCAATCGATGATTACATTTTAACAGAATGAAAAAGAATTTAAAGAGAGTTTTTATACGAATAAAAAAAAATGTTATCTTAGTGGTCGATTTTTTGTAAAATAAGACAAAATTGAATTTCAAATTTTAGCAAAAGGATTTTAAATTGGAAGTACCTTTTGAGTTATTGAGTTTAAGTGAGACTCCTGAGGATAAGCAGTATACTTTTGAGCCGCGTTGTTTTGATGATTATTTGGGCCAAGGGGTTATAAAGGATAAGCTTAAGGTTTATGTTCAGGCTTGTAAGATGCGTGGTGAGCCTCTGGATCATTTATTGTTTTTTGGCCCGCCGGGGCTAGGCAAGACTACGTTGGCAAAAGTTATGGCAAGGGAGCTTGATGTTCAGATAAAAATAACGAGTGCGCCGGTTCTTGAGCGTGTTGGGGACTTGGTGGCGATTCTTTCTGGGGTTGGGCCTCGTGAGATTTTGTTTATAGATGAGATTCATCGTTTGCCGAAAAATGTTGAAGAGATTTTGTATAGT
>CAZSLQ010000033.1:0-3731 GCA_964607885.1 uncultured Pseudomonadota bacterium | reverse complement strand
GATGGATTATTTTTGTGTTATTTTTATTATTGGGCAGGGGGCGGGGGCAAAATCTATTCGATTACCGTTAAATCCGTTTACTTTGATTGGTGCTACGACAAAGACGGGGTTGCTTTCTGGGCCATTGCAGACTCGTTTTGGGATAGTGGAGAGGCTTGATTTTTATAATCCTGAGGAGTTGGCCAAGATTGTGATTCAGAATGCTGAGTTTATGCAGATGCCGATTGTGCCTGAGGCTGCCTTAGATATCGGTAGAAGGGCTAGGGGTACTCCCAGAATTGTGAAGCGTATATTGAGGCGGGTTCGTGATTTTGCGCAGGTTAATAACAAAAATATTATGGATTTGCAGATAGTTGATCAAGCTTTAAGATTTTTGGATATTGATCAGGATGGTTTGAATAAGCTTGATAGGGATGTTTTAGCCATAATTTTAAGAGATTTTGATGGGGGTCCGGTTGGGCTTGAGACTTTGGCGGCCATGACTGGGGAGGATAGGGAGACATTGGAGGATGTTTGTGAGCCTTTTCTTATTAGAATGGGGTTGTTGCAGAAGTCTTCTCGAGGGCGTAATATTTCACCTAAAAAAATTCCATATTTACGAAAAAAAATACTAGGGCAAGAGATTTCAGAGCAGGAAAGTATATTTTGAATATTTTTTAAGTTTATTGACTCTGTACCCTTATTGCGTGCTATCATTAAATTGACAAATGGGCTTTATGTTTAAGATTTTAATTTTCTAAAGAAGGAGAGGGTCATGCGAAGATATTTTCTAACGGTGGCGATGGCTTTGTTGGTGTTTCCGTTTACCGCGCGATGTGAAAAGGAGGAGCCGGTAAAGGAACAAGCGCCTCTTGCGGGTTTGTTTGAGTCTGATTTGTTAGCATATGATGAGGCTATTAGTTCTCCAAGGGTTGTAATTCCAAAAAATTTTGATCCTGAGCAAGGTGACTTTTATACGATTGGGAGTGCTGGGGTGCAGGTTTTTGCAAGTGGATTTGATGGGGTGCTTTATTCCTATGATGAGGGTTCTCATGAGATTGCGTGGAAAGAGGTTGAATCGCTTGGTAAGACGGATGTCATTTATGTTACAGGTTTCGGTTCTAGTTTAGTTGTTTTAACAATGAATGGGGAAATTTACAAGTACCACTGGACACCGGACGAGGCAAGGAAATTTTTACCTATAACGCCTAAGGAGAAAGAGGCAAAAATTGAAAAAAAGAAGGCTACTAAGGCTTCAACTAAGAAGGTTGCAAAGGCAAAACCTGGAAAACCTAAAAAAGCTGTGGTTACCAAAAAGAAGGTTGTTAAGAAGCGAGCATTTGGGGGTCGTGTAAAAAAGGCCAAGAAGGTCAAGCTTGGTGATAAAGCAAGGGCGGAACGGGTTTCATCTCAGAGGGGTAAAAGAGTTAAGGTTAAAAAAACGGATGAGGTGGGAAAATGGTCTCCCACGAAATCAAAGTTACGCAGGTATTAATTGGGGTAGATAGAATTTAAAAATAGGGGAGTTATGTATGAAGATTTTTGAGCATCTTATAAAGAGTGTGGGGTTGGTTGTTTTGGTAAGTGTGTTTGCCACGGCTGGTTTTTTGCCAAGTCAGCTAATGGCGGTGGAGAAGGTTAAGAAGCAGAAAAAGGTTAAGGCTGGGAAAGCGAAAAAGTCGCCTAAGAAAAAGTCGCCTAAGACGAAGAAGTCTGCTAAGAAGAAGGCGGCAAAAAAGAAATCGGCCAAGAAAAAAGCTGTGGTAAAGAAGGACAAGGTTGTGGTTGAGGAGACTGAGTTTGATAAAATTTTGAGGGATCCTGATGCTGGTAAATGGGAGAAGTTGTCTTTTGGAGAGGGTGAGGAAAAGTTGAGTCTTGATGTCTTGGCGGTTGGTTCCGGCAATGTTTTATATGGTGTGGATAAAAAAACAAAGACATTTTATGTTAATGATGGTGATGGCTGGGAGAAGCGTCTTGAGGGTTCGATCAATTTTGTTACTGTTGCCATGGATGGAACGGTGTTACTTTTGAATAGTGAGGGTGAAATTTTCCAGTATGACCATGAGAGCAAGGATATGAAGAAAATAGCCGGAAGTGCGCATTCGTGGGATAGTATTGCGGCTTTGAATGCGAGTATGATTTGGGCGGTTGAGTATGAGGAAGGACGTCCTTATGGGAAATTATACTCTTTCCAAAGTACGAGGTGGAGTTCGGAGTGGACGCCTGTAAACAATGATGAGGGGATACAGACTCAAGGAATTAAGGATGTGTTTGTTACTCCTAGGGAGCTTTGGTTGATTGATGCTAATGGTAAGGCTTATGTAAAAGATGTTGAGGAATGGAGGACTGGATTGTTTGGCCTTGGAATTTTTTAAATAATTGGATTTGTATTATACGAAGAGGGGCCGCAATTTGCGACCCCTCTTTTTTGTTATTTCTTTTCTTCAAAATCTGTATCTATTGGGTTATCTTTTGTGTTTGATGTGTCTGTGGTGTTTTGTTGTTCAGATGGTCCCTGAGATCCAGGTTGTTGTTGTTGCTTGTCTTTGTAAATAATTTCGGCTATTTTGTATGAGGCTTGTATAAGGTCGTCTGATGCCTTTTGAAGAGCTTGAGCGTCGCTGTTTTTTTCGTTGAGTACTTTCTTTGCTTCTTCTAGGGCTGTTTCGACTTTGTTTATCTCGGTTATTGGGAGTTTTTCTCTATTTTCTTTAATTGTTTTTTCGATTTGAGTTATTGTGCTGTCAAGGTTATTTCGTTTGTCCACTGTTTCTCGTTGTTTTTTATCTTCGTCTGCGTGTAATTGGGCTTCTTTGACTAGTTTGTCGATTTCGTCTTTGGATAATCCTGAGGAAGAGGTGATTGTTATGTTTTGTTCTTTTCCTGTTCCTAGGTCTTTTGCTGAGACGTGCACTATGCCGTTTGCGTCGATATCAAATGTTACTTCGACTTGTGGTACGCCTCTTGGTGCTGATGGAATTCCATCGAGTCGGAATCGGCCCAAGGTTTTGTTATCTTTTGCAAATTCGCGTTCGCCTTGTAGTACATGTATGTCAACGGCGGTTTGGTTATCTTCAGCTGTTGAGAATATTTGGGATTTTTTTGTAGGTATTGTGGTATTTCGGTCTATGATTTTTGTTGAAACTCCGCCCATGGTTTCGATTCCTAGGGAGAGAGGGGTTACGTCTAGTAGTAGGACGTCTGTTACGTCTCCACCTAAAACTCCGCCCTGAATTGCTGCGCCTACGGCTACTACTTCATCCGGGTTTACGGATTTATTTGGTTCTTTACCAAAGAAGTCTTTGATCATTGATTGAACTTTAGGGATTCGTGTTGATCCACCGACTAAGACAACTTCGTCTATTTCTTTAGTTGAGAGCTTAGCGTCTGAGAGTGCTTTTTTACAAGGTTCGAATAGTTTATCGAATAAGTCTTGGCAGATTGTTTCAAATTTTGATCTTGATCGTTTTACCGATAGGTGTTTTGGTCCTGTTGCATCTGCTGTGATGTATGGTAGGTTAATTTCCGTTTCGGTTGTGGAGGATAGTTCTATTTTTGCTTTTTCTGCTGCTTCTTTTAAGCGTTGCAGAGCTAGTTTGTCTTGTCTTAGGTCGATTCCGTTTGTTTTTTTAAATTCATCGACCAGGTGGCTGATAATTTTTTCGTCTATATTATCTCCGCCCAGCATTGTATCGCCGTTTGTAGATTTGACTTCTACCACGCCTTCACCAACTTCGAGTATTGAGATG
>CAZSLQ010000032.1:1914-10991 GCA_964607885.1 uncultured Pseudomonadota bacterium | reverse complement strand
AGGGAGTTTATCTCCATACACAGAGATGAACCGCCACCTCCATTGAGAGAAGTCACAGCCTCTGAGAAAGAGGATATACAAAAATTAAAAGAAGCAAAATTTTCAGAAGCAGAGGCCACTGCAATCGTATACAAACACCCTGCCGCAAGAGGTATATCCGTGCAAGAGGCAATCACCTCAAAAAAAATAGAGGATGATCTTAAAGCTGCAGGTTTTGTCGCTACCTCAGATGAACTTGCAGAATACACAAAACAATCAATGGCGTTAACTAGTGTTGGGACAAAAGATGAAGTCATAAAAAAGATGATTTTAGACCAAGCCAGAACCAAACAAGCAAATATAGTTAAGCCTCAGGCGGAACAACCTCAAGAACAAAAAGCCCCTCACATAAAAACACTTGAGGAAAGTTTTACGGAATTTGTAAGAAAAGGAAAAGAACAAAAAGCTGAGGAAGTTAAAGTTGAGGAGACAGCACAAATAAAAAAAGAAGAGCCTGATTCTCCACCTAAGAAACCCGCAACCTCTCAAAAAGAGGTGAAAAAAGCACGTTTGAATTTACAAAAAACAAAAGAAAAAATCAGACATATGTTGGAAAAATTTAAATCAAAAAAATTGAAAGTAAAAGAAGAATATGTGGAACTGGCCGACGTGGCAACACCAATGGCTGAAATTACAGCTCTGATTTCAAAAATCAAAATATGTGCAACAAAAGGTGATTCAGAGACTTTAATTAATCTATTAAAAGATCTGGACAGTTCTGCAAAAAAGATAAAAACAATTATAGATAACACCAGATTTAGATTACCTGGAAAGATTATTGGTATATTTGAAGATCTAGTTAAAGACTTGGAGGAGCTGATTAAAGAAATAGCGGAGGAAAACCGGAACATGATTGATTTACAAAGACAGATAGATGAGTTTTCCATGCAAATAGGGGAGAAACCTGCTACTCTTTCTTCTGATACGAACTCTTGATGTAGAGCTCGTCAAGCTGTGCCTGATCAATCTTCGATGGTGTCTCCATCATCAGACAACTTCCCTTTTGCGTCTTTGGAAAAGCAATTACGTCACGAATCGAATCAGTACCTGCAAAAAGCATCACCAGTCGGTCTATGCCAAAGGCAACTCCTCCATCAGGCGGATACCCGAAGGTTTGTGCCTCAAGTAGAAAACCAAAACGCTCTTGCGCCTGCTCAGGGGTGATTCCAATTTTTTCAAAAACTTTACGCTGAACCTCAGGACTGTGAATACGAATTGAACCGCCGCCAAGCTCCTCACCGTTGCAGACAAGGTCATACGCTCTTGCTTTGACTTTACCGATCTCCATACTTTCCCAACCCTCTTGCGGACTTGTAAACGGATGATGCTTTGCCATCCAGCGATTATCTTCAGGGCTCCATTCAAACATGGGAAAGTCAACCACCCAAAACATTTTAAAGTCATCTTTTGAAATCAGGTTTAGATTTTTGCCTAAAGCCAAGCGAAGCTGGCCTAAAATTGTCCAGGACGGCTCGTACTGGTCTGCAACTAGAAAAAGCGTATCTGCTTGAGTTAGACCAGGGATGCAAGCCTTAACCAATTCAAAAAAGTTAGCGGGTAAAAGCTTTGCAAGCGGTGAGTCTATCGCCCCACTCTCTTTGAAGCGAATCCAAAGCAGAGCTTTTCCACCAAGCTCCTTTGTCACAAGCTCAACATAAGAATCAAGCTCGGAACGGCTAAATTTTTTGTCCTTAACACATAGGCAACCAATTTTACCGCCATTGTCTAAAACTGATTTGATTGCGTTAATCTCTAAAGATTTAAAGGTTTCCGATAAGTCATGAATCTGCAGGTCAAAACGCATGTCCGGCTTATCGGTACCGTACTTTGAAAAAACCTGGTCATAGGTATAACGCTGCAAAGGCAACTCAAGTTCATGATTGAAAAACTTCTTCCACAAGAGTTTAAAAAGACCTTCACAAACATCTTGAATATCCTGCTCATCAACAAAAGACATCTCTATGTCAAGCTGAGTAAACTCCGGCTGACGGTTTGCACGCAGCGCCTCATCACGAAAACAACGAGCAATCTGGAAATACCGCTCTAATCCACCAAGTATTAAAAGCTGCTTATAAAGCTGAGGAGATTGCGGAAGCGCATAAAAAGTTCCGGGCTGTATGCGGCAAGGAACTAAGAAATCCCGTGCACCTTCGGGCGTGCTTTTTGAAAGAACCGGGGTCTCAATCTCATAAAAATCCAGTTTATTGAAGTAGTCACGTATTGCGTAAACAACATCATGACGAAGCTTTAAAAAATCATGCATCTGCTTACGGCGTAGATCAAGGTAACGATATTTTAGACGCAACTCTTCGGAAGCTTGTTCATTATCCAATTGAAATGGAAGAGTCTGCGACTCATTTAAAATTTGGAGTTGCAAGACCGCAAGTTCAAATGCGCCTGTACTAATTTTTGTATTAACGGCACCCTTGCGGTTGATAACAGTACCCTTGACTGCAATTACGAACTCCGAACGTAAATCATGAGCCTGCTTAGTAACCTCAGGTGCTGATTCAGGATCAAAAACAAGTTGCATCAACCCTGATCGGTCTCGCAGATCAACAAAGATTAGCCCGCCTAAATCACGCCTACGGTTTACCCAACCGGCAAGCGTGACCTCTTTATTTAGAAAACTTTCATTGATCTGTCCACAAAAGGCAGTACGTTTAAAGCTCTTCATAGCAACCTCGGCAACCTCATTAAAAGGAATATAAGTTTATACTTTTTAAAAAGTATATTACTAGCGCGGCAAAAATAATTGCCGGGATTAACCTTAGCCTTGCATAACGAGCGGTGTAAAAATAATAAACGGATGCGGCAGCACAAACGGCTGCATAAAGAATATGTAAGGTTAATGCTGAAATCAAGGGCTTAAGTATGTAAGCACATACGCCAAGCATTATGAAACCCATGAACTTTTTTATGTCATTCATCCACTCACCGGCCCGTGGCAAAAAGTTTAGTGAGGCTGAGAACATCCCAACAAAAATCAGTAAGAAGCCCATTCCAAAAGCAAATAAGAACATTGAGAAAAATCCGAGTATGATACTCCCCCTTTGTGCAACCAAAGTTAAAATGGTTGCCAGCGCAGGTGTTAGGCAAGGAGAAGCAACCGTACCGGCCAAAAGACCTGATAAAAAACTTTTAAAGAATGGATTATGAATTCTGCTTGTCTGACTGGTCCCAGATAACAGGTTAACAGTAAAAATCTCGTAAAAGCCAAAAAGTGAAAAGGCAAAATATAAAAACAGCAAAACAATAATGCCGATAAACCAGGGGTTTGACATCCATTGTCCGAAAATTATCGGTGTGGACGCAGAAATTACTCCCAGAGTTGCATAGACGGTAGCAAGTCCCAAAACGTAGCATAAACCTACGGAAAAACCACGCCACAAAGAATTGGCAGCTTGAGTTTGCATGATTCCAATAGTTATTGGAATCATTGGGTAGATGCATGGAGTAAAGCTGATTAAAATACCTGCAATAAATGAAAGAGATAAAATCCATACAAACGATCCATCCGAAGATATACTTTGATTTAACAATGAAAGAATGTCCATTTAAAGCTCCTTGATATATTTTTTCAAAAAACATTTATTTATTTTAATAAAATAAAAAAACAAAACGCAATACTTTGTATCTATTTGACTACGAATAGCGATCCTGTAAACTGAGGAAGCGAACTTGTATTTAGGGGATTTTAAAATGACAAAAAAAATTTATTATGTCACATCAAATGTAGGAAAATTTCAAGAGGTTGCACAGTACGTATCTCAACATACACCTGAGGTAGAGCTTGAGCAATTATCATTTGATATTCAAGAGATACAGACTGATGACCAGCTACAGATCGCGGTGGACAAGGCTCAAAAAGCTTGGCAAATTGTTCAGAAACCCCTAATTCTTGATGATTCGGCAATTTATTTTAACAGATATAATAAGTTTCCCGGCACACTTTCAAAATATGTCTCTTTAGGGCTTGGATTTGAAGGGATTAAGAGGCTTTTTGATCAAGGTGATGCGGCGTATTTTCTGCTATACATGGTTTATATTGATGGACCTGGAAGCCACAGGGTTTTCCAAGGCAGATGTGAGGGGCACCTCATCAAACCGGAAAAATTTGATGCCCACCCCCAACTTCCATATGATTCTTTCTTTGTTCCGAACAATGAAAAACAGACTTATGCTCAAATTCGCAATACACCATTGGCAGAGAAGTACCTTTACAGGCTACAGGCTCTAAAAAAATTTTTAGAATGGTATCTGTAATGTTTGGTTTTATAAAAGATAAATTTAAAAAAATTTACAACACATTTACAAGCCAGGTAAACACACTCTTTTCACGTAACAAAGTGGATGAGCAGTTTTTGCAGGAGTTGTCAGTTTTACTGATATGTGCAGACACAGGGGTAAAAACCACGGCTCAGATAATTGACAAACTACGAAAAGATTTGCCTAAAATTACTGACCCGGAGCAAGTTAAGGTTGAACTGGAAAATCTTTTGGTTGAGAAGCTAAATGTAGAGGCAAGTCCGGTCCTGATGCCAAAAATCACACTCCTGGTGGGTGTTAACGGAAGTGGTAAGACAACATTTGCTGCAAAATTTGCAAATCTTTTGAGGCTACAGAATAAGCGTGTACTATTGGTGGCCGGTGATACGTTTCGTGCTGCGGCAACACAACAGTTGAGCGAATGGGGCACCAAAATTAACGTCCCTGTTTTTGTGGGAAGAGAGAGTCAGGATCCTGCATCCGTCATCTTTGATGCATGCAAAAAGTTTGGTCAGGAAAACTTTGATCATCTTATAATTGATACGGCAGGTCGCCTTCAAACAAAAGTAAATTTAATGAAGGAGATTGAAAAAATACGTAAAACGCTGGATAGGCAGTTACCGGGGCAGGAGATCTGCACATGGTTAACAATTGACTCCATGAATGGTCAAAACTCCTTAAGACAGGCTGAGATATTTAAGGAAGCAACAGAATTAAATGGGGTCATCCTGACAAAACTTGACGGGACAGGCAAGGGAGGTATAGTCTTTTCAGTCACCGAGCAGTTCAAGATCCCAATTTTGTATATAACACTCGGAGAAAAAATAGAGGATATAAAAATTTTCGATGCAAGAGAGTATGTTCACGGGTTGCTGTATGAGTAAAGTTAAAGGAGATTGTCGTGAAAAAAATAGCGTATTTTATTTTTCTTTTATTCTTCGTATCTGCTGCTCACACAAAAAGCTTTATTCCCGGCCTTAGCAAACTCAAGTCAAAAGTTGAGAAAGCAACAAACGGGCCCAAAACCTCCTTAAAGGATGTTTTGGAAAAAACTAAGAACTTTGGGAGTAAGGTTTTTATCAACGGGAAAAATATAGATGAAATAAGGGCTGAGGCCGAACGTAAAGAGTTTTTATCTCAAATAAAAGAGATCGAGGCAGATTTGAAGTATCTTTACTGGAGTAGGCAGAATAAATTTGCAGAAGATTTAACGCTTGCTCAAGACAAATTACTCGTACTTAAAAACAGGCTCAGAGAGGTATATCAAAACGTAAAAAGCCCATTGATGGCATTTGCAAAAGATCTGGCTGAAGAGAGTGAGAAATTGGACCAGACTAAGGAAAAGATACAAAAAAGTCTTACTGCGGTTAAAAGGCAAAGTGATCTGGTTATGAAGTATCAATCACTTGATGAGACGGTGGAAAAATATACCGCAACATTAAACATGATTATTAACGTAACGGATAATTTATAAAAGATGACAGACGTCTTAGGGCTTATAAAAAAAATCACGTCAGAGCTTGAACGGTATGATGATAAAGCTTATGCGGGGCAGGAAGCATGGTGGTTGCTTGAAAAAGTAACGAATAAGAGTAAGAGTACTCTTTTGACATCAAGCGGTATAGAGTTATCTAAAGAGCAACAAAAACAGATTGCGGAATGGATTAATCAGCGGGTAAAGGAACACAAGCCAATTGCCTATATACTTGAAAGCGTCCCTTTCTGTGGTCTTGAGATAAGAGTCAGACCGCCTATTTTGATTCCAAGACCGGAGACGGAAGAATGGGTTGCCTGGTTAATTCAGGAGATTACAAGGCAAGGCGTTACATCTTTTACCGTACTTGACCTGTGTTGCGGCTCAGGGTGTATAGGAAATGCTTTGGCCAAAGCATTTCCCAAATCAAAGATACTGGGTGTAGATATCAACCCTCAGGCAATAGAATTAAGCAGAGAGAATAAAAAAATTAACGGGATCCGGAATATCGAATTTATACAATCGGATCTGTATCAAAATTTATCTCCGGACTTTAAATGCGACATGATTGTGAGTAATCCTCCTTATCTTGCAAAGGAGGAGTTTGAAAACTTGGATGCCGAAGTTAAAAAGTGGGAGGATCAAAGAGCGCTGCTGGCAGATATGCAGGGCATGGAGTTTTATGATCGAATACTTAAAGATGCTCGAAGGTTTTTAAACACAACAAACACACCTCTACCTTGTATTGTTTTTGAGGTAGGGCCCGCGCAAAAGGATATTGGGACTTTTTTTGAAAAGTATAATTTTAGATTTAAGATGCACCTTGATATGCAAGGCAAACCTCGCTGGTATTCATGCCGGTAGCCGCCTGGTTGACAACAAAAGCATTTTAAAGTAGGCTTATTTTCACATTAAATGTAAGATCTTTTACTTTTAGCTCATTAATTATATAAAATATATAAAATAATACAGAGCAAACCGTTAAAATAATTTCTATTAAGCAATACACACCAGGGTTTTTACAGAATCTGTCCTGAGAATAATTCAGGATGTTCAATGTTATATGTATGAAAAATATGGGAGTTGAAATATGAATTTTTTAACTTGGTTTAAGATAGCTTTCTCCGGTTGCCTTGGAATTCTTCTTGCCCTATCTCTTTCACTTCAGGCTAACAAGCATGGGTCTTGTGTAAGTCAGGAATGTGAAAAGTTTCAGTTAAAGCACCTACATTCTGAAGATGAGATAATTACAGATGCAGCAAAGGTAATTAAATCTCATCTGACAAAACCGGGACATCCATCGGTAGTAAAATGTGTATACATGTTAGACAAGGATATTCTTACTTCAAGAACAACCAAAATTTACTATGACGAATATCGAAAAAGACCGGACTTTTATGAAGAAAACTACATTCATAAATCAATTAATCCGGAAAAAGTCGTAGAAGTTTTTTATAACAAGTACGAAAAATCTTTCTCATTAAATTATTACAAAGATTCTCATAAGCATAAAAAAATAAGCAGCAAAGAGGTCTCCGTTCCTAAAATTTTACAAGCGTAAACCTTATTTAAAACGAGAGGGTAGAAGTGAAGGCTTATATTTGCAAGGTTTGCGGCTACCTTTATGACGAGGAAACAGCCGAGAAAGACGCTGCAGGAAAACCTGTACTGTTTGAAGATACAAATCCGGAATGGGTATGCCCTGTGTGTGGTGTTGGGCAAGACCTTTTTGAGGAAACTTATTCAAACAGGCCAAAAGATATACCGGTAAAGTAAGGATCCCCCCCATATGAAAATCACAAATCGTGAAAAATCCGAAAGTTTTTTTTATTATATTAAAAATATTTTTGTCGTACTTTTACTCTTAAGCTTCACCCCCACGCTTCTTTCAAGTCTGAAAAACGCAATCCTAGATGCAATAAGCCCCAAAACCGGGGTTGGATATTTGAAGTTGGATGGAATACTAAATGACTCGAGTTATTATCTTAAAAGAATTGATGCTTTTGCAAAGGATGACAATATTAAGGGCTTAATTATAAAAATTAATTCACCGGGAGGACTACCCGGCTCTGCTCAAGCAATTTTTAGTGAATTAAAAAAATTCAAACGAAAGAAACCGGTCATTGTTGTAGTTGAAAATTTATGTGCATCTGCCGCTTATTATGTTGCAGCGGGGGCAACAAAAATTATCGCCAATCCGGCATCACTTGTGGGAAGCATAGGCGTTTTGCTTGAACTCCCAAATATCAAAGAACTTCTAAACTCATGGAAAATTAAATTTAACTATGTCCAGTCAGGCAAATTCAAAACAGCGGGAAGCCCACTAAAAGAAACATCTCCTGAGGAGGTTGCTTACTTACAAAAACTTGCGGATAACACCTATGCCCAGTTTATTAAAGACGTTGCAGAAAGCAGAAGACTTTCGGCAAAAGATTTTTCAAAATGGGCCGACGGGAAAGCATTTACCGGAATACAGGCACTAGAGCTAAACTTAATCGACCAGCTTGGAACATTACAAGATGGTATAAATGAGATGAAAAAATTAGCCAAAATCGACACAGAGGTTACACTTATCCATCCTAAAAAAATTCCAACTCTTATGAGATTTTTTGGAGCAAGCGAGGATGATGACTACTCAGGCTCGATGGCGGAAAAATTTGGATGCTTTGCCAGTAACGTTTATTCAAGCTTTATCAGGCAACAAGCTATTGAAAAAAGTACGATAAGTATGAGAATCGAATAGCTCAGAGCTCTCGCATCAGTGATTCTAGTATTTTACAATTTTTATAAACAAGTGATCTAAACCCTTTTTCTCACCAATTTTTCGGATTGCTTGCAAAGATCATCAATTTTGTAAAAAATCTTTGTTAAGAACATTTTGCAGCCTTGATTAAATTTATTCAATAAAAGGGAAAGTATGAGAAAGCTTGTATTTGTAATAATCTTAATTTTCAGCGCTTTAAAGAGCCAAGAATATAAACGATTAGCCGTTTATTTTGATGAATTTAATGATGAGGATGAAGAGCGAACGGCTATAGCCACGCATTTTGCAATAAATCTACACCAAAAGGCCTGCCCTGCTATAATCATGCAAAATGTATTAGCCAACTTTGTATCGCTAACTTATACTTATAAAGAAAGCCCTTTTACAAGTTGTAAATTTGCCCCAGATGAATGGAACATTTACAAAATATCGGACACCGGATTTTTTATATTTATTCCCAAAACAGATACTATTGATATTACGATTAATGACAAAATTAATAAAATCACCTCGAATCAAGGCGAAATTAAA
>CAZSLQ010000032.1:0-1904 GCA_964607885.1 uncultured Pseudomonadota bacterium | reverse complement strand
ACGATTAATGACAAAATTCGTATTCCTCTTTTTAAAACATATTCACCTTTGTGGACCAAATTTGAATATGGAAAAGACTCATTTGAATTGGATTTTGCTAACTTTATCCAACCGAAGCTATCAGGGGATAAAATTCCGTCCCCTAAATTTATAGATGATCTCACTCAAATTTTTACCACAGATAATGATCTTAAACAAAATGTTCAGTTCGATGAATTAAGAAAATACTTACAAGATGAGTATAAAGATGATTATAGCGAGCTACAAAAGACAAATTGGGCTCATCTTTTTTTAACACCTTTTAATGTTTTTGTGGCCGGACATGGCGGTGTTCGAACGCAAATTGCAGGAATCTCTGTTGAAAATTTTACTGAGATGTTGGCATTTTTTAATAATCAAATCAACATAACAACATTGCTTATAAGCACCTGCTCCGGTGGTGGTAAAAACTTGAATTATCTGCAATTTAGAAAAAATTTAGATGAAGAACAAATTCCGCTCTCCCTTAGATTCACCTTAATAATGGCAGCAATCACTGATGCAACAACAATTATGAGCTCAGGAAAATCCATATCTTATGCGCATGAAGAAACAAAAACAATATTTATCGATCCAAGCGCCGATTTAGAAAGTTTTTTTAACGCATTAGAGGGTAAATTTATAAGTTTACTAGACAGAACCGGAACAGTATTAAATCCGGAACAACAACAAAATTTATCAAATTTACTAATAACTACCGATCAATTAATAACCGATGATCAGATAAATAGTATTGCAAGAGGACTAAAACCTTCAGTAACAAACTACATTCGAGAAATTCATCAAAAAGTACTTTCGAAAAAAAACGCTCTAATAAAAAGTTTACTTTTAAAATTTAAATATGCAGAAAATAAGCAAGCTCAGTTTATCAAAAAAATAAAAGACTTGATAAAACAAACAGCCAATCAAACAATAGCGCTCAACACTAAAATTAAAGAAGCTTTAGATTCGCCGGATAAAATAGATGACATAGCCGGTAACGTAACTGAAACGTGCAGGAAAGAACTCGGGACAATAAAGACAACTTTGGCGTCAATGGGTGATGAGGATATAAAAAAAATTCTTATTCAAGTAGCGTATTTTATGAGAAAAGAAGAGATAAGACGGCTTGCCTCAGGTGTAACAACAAATATTCCCGAATTTTTATCAAAATTAATTAATCCTGATAGAATCAAAGAAGATATTTTTCTGGACCTAAGTGATACCCGATTATTTTACAAAATAATGGCAATTATTTTGTCGGAGGGCAATAAAACAACACGCGATATTTTATTGCAAAAAATTTCTGAATTAACCTTCTCTTCAGAAACTATAGATCTAACCAATTTTGATGAAGCACGCGATAAATTCACGGAATATATAGACAATATAACAAGGAAAGCATCGTCCTTACAATACAACAAAGACGAAATTACTACGTTTTATAAGAAGGAATTCATGGGCAGGTATAATAAAGATGATTCTCTTAGGGATTTTTTAGGATCTCTAAATGAAATAATAGATCCTTGGAGAACTATTCAATCGGATAAAATCAATAAAATCATAAAAGAAATAAATTATTTTTCTTGGTACACAAGCGAAAAAAATCATTCCAGAGATACTTTACTAAACAAAAAAGAAATACCTGTGGAGATAAAGGAAGTAACAGACCAATTAATTGCCGTTAATAACATATTATCTTCTATCGATAAATTTTTAAGCGAAAAAAGCGTTATACGAGGAAGAACTAAAACAACATATAAAATTCCTGATCCTTCAGAGCTTAAAGAACTAAATGATTCACTTAAGAGTCCTCTAGATACTCTTTCAAACACCTTAAGAGACCACAATGAAAATTTTGAAGGATTTGCAACGAAATATGAAAA
>CAZSLQ010000031.1:0-11087 GCA_964607885.1 uncultured Pseudomonadota bacterium | reverse complement strand
CCTCGTTGCTTATCAAGCTTGGAATAGCAAATGGAGAAACTTTTTTGTACCCTCCGGATGAATATTCACGAAGATTGTGTTCTATCTCACCAAGCCCGCCAACACCAACCCCTATGTACGCGCCAAAACGATCACGCGACTCCGGAAAACTTGTAGATAAATTTGCATCTTTCAAGGCATGATCTGCAGCAATCATCCCTAAATGAATAAATCTACCGGAATGAAGCTGATCCTTAGGAGTCAATACCCGATCCAAGTACTCTTTCTCATTTTTTACAAAACCGGCAACCCTGCAAGGGTAATTTTCAAAATCAAATCTGTCGGTTATTAAACCAATTCCCGATTTGCCGGCAATAAGATTTTGCCAGGTTGTTAAAGTGTCGTTTCCAAGAGGGGTTACAAGACCAATTCCTGAAATTACGACCTCACATTTTGTCATAAATTTACTTTGTACGGAATCGATGAATTAAATCTACAGCTTCTCCAATGGACTTGATTTTTTCGGCATCCTCATCTTTAATCTCTATACCAAAATTTTCCTCAAAGCCCATTATTATTTCAACGACATCTAGAGAATCTGCACCAAGATCTTTAAATGTTGAAGTCTCGGAAATATTTTCACTAGGAAGATTCAATTTTTCAGAAATAATTGAAACTACTTTGCTTAATGTATCTTCTCGTGTAAATTGCATAAAAAACTCCCACAAATATTTTATATTCCAGTGACACAGGGTTTTAGAATAACCGATTTTTGAAATTTTTTCTACAAAACCTATAGTTTTTCTGCTAAAACATTCCACCGGTCAATTCTATTACCTGCCCGGTTATGTAATCAACCTTACCGGAGGTCAAAAAATTAACCAACTCGGCAACGTCGCTAGGTTGTCCAAAGCGTTTAAGCGCAATACGTTCAAGAACAGTTTTTTTGACTTGCTCCGGAAGCTTATCCGTCATCTTTGTTTGAATAAAACCCGGAGCAATAGAATTTATCATAATATTTCTACTTGCATATTCTTGAGCCAAAGATTTTGTAAGGGCTATAATTCCGGCTTTACTTGCTGCATAATTTGCTTGCCCGGAATTTCCATGAATCCCGACAATTGAACTGATATTAATTATGTAGCCACCGGATGCTCTTATCATATTTTTAAGGGCAAACTGAGAACAAAAAAACGTACCTCTTAGATTAACATTAATTACCGCATCCCAATCCTGTTCACTCATACGAATGGCGATTGCATCTCTTGTGATTCCTGCATTATTAACAAGTAGATTTAAATTTTTATTTTCCGTCAACTCTAACTCTTTTAATAACTTGGAGAATCCATCTTTTATTGATTGAACGGATGAGACATCAACCTGAAAATAACCACACCCGAGCCCCAAAAGCTCTTCCACAGCCCTATCTTGTGCAGGGATATGATCAAAAACAAAAACTCTGTCTCCACGTGTTAGAAGGTTTTGCACAATAGCAAGACCTATCCCATTCAACCCTCCGGTAACTAGTGAATTAACTGGGGTCTGCAAATTTATTCCTTCGATTCCTCTTCGATGACAAGATCCATTTCGCTCTTCACAACCTCTTTACCTAAAATAGATAAAAGTTGTTCAATGTCTGCAGGTGTGTTAATCGATAAAATATTTGCCTCAGGCCATTCGCGTTTTAACATTTTTCCATACTTAATTCCAGGCCCAACCTCGATAATTAAATCATACTTCTTGAATTTTTGCATGGCCGGCCACCACAAAACATTTGAGCTCATCTGCCGAACTAACGACTCCTTGATCTGCTCATTTGTCTGAACAATTTCTGCCTCAACATTATTAACCATAGGAATGCTCAGATCCTTAAAATCAACCTTAACCAGGTAAGAAGCAAAATTAGTCTCTGCATCCTTCATCATGCGACAGTGAAACGCACCTGAAACATTTAGTGGGATAGCCTTCCCATGGGCATTTTTTATGTCAGATGCTATAAGACTAAGCTCCGGAAGAGTTCCTGAAATAACAAACTGAGATGGAGAATTATGATTAACAATCTGCGCAACCTTAGAATTTCCAGTAGGGTCATCATATTTATCACAAATTTCTTGAACATTCTCTAATGTAAGTCCAAGGGCCGCCAACATTCCACCTTCATTTTGCTTAGTGGCCTCCTCCAAAAATGTTGCACGTTTCTTAAGAAGATACAAAGCATCAGCAAAAGTCATTCCGCCTGCTGCAAAAATTGCCGTGTACTCACCCGAGCTGTGCCCTGCCACTATTTCAGGTGTAACTTTATATTTTTCATTCAACAATCTATAAATCGCAGCACCAACCAAAAAAATAGACGTTTGTGCATTAACGGTTTCTCTTAACTCATTCTCGGACGATGCAAAGCAAAGACGTACAAAATTTTGATTAAGGCAACTCGATGCCTGCTCAAAAAGCTCTTGAATTAATCGTTCTCTATCATACAAATCCTTGCACATCCCAAGATACTGAGATCCCTGGCCAGGAAATATCATTCCTATTTTCATAGAAACACCCACCTATTTGATGAATTAACAAATATAACCCCGCATTTCATTATAAATTTCACTACTGTTATAAGCTCTCTGTAGATATTAAACTCAACTTTTCTCTTACCTGAACCGCATAAATTGATGATTGTCCAGAGCTTGCTGTACTTTTCACCAAAAATCTTTGCCAATAATTTTTTGCTTCATTATAATTTTTCTGATTCCAGAAGTAAGAACCTGCCTGATACAGTGCTATTTCACTCGAAAAATTACTATCATCATTTGCAATTGCAATCAGACTCTTTAAACCCTCTTCTTTAACCTTCATATCCCTGCTATCCATCTTTATCAAAGCAACCTTTAATACATAACAATCTTTTATCTCTTTACTGGATACATTGTCAATAAAAGAGCTCAGCGATTCGATAGCCTGATCCGTTTTACCGAGGTTTAACAATGATTCCGACAAAAACGCCAAAAACACAGGAGCCATCTCTGTATTTTTGTACTTTTCATAACCTTGTCTAAAAACCTGCTCGGTTTGTTGCCATTTATCCGATTTAGCCGTCAAAGCACCATTATAATACTGCATCGCCGCCATAAAATCTTTGTAAGCGTTGGCACGAACATTATTTTTATGATACAAATACCCCCAGACCCCGATAGCTAAAAGAGCAACAGTTAATACACTTGCGATTAAAATCTGATAACTCTCTTTTGCTTGCTTAACTATTTTATCAAACCACTGCAAAAGAAATGCCTGATTAACTTCCATCGGGTTCTCCTTGACTTTAGTAATCTATAGGTTCTCTAGATCCAACAAAATTGATTATACCTAACTTAATAAATTTGTATACTAAAAATGCTATTTATATTAAGATTTTTCTTACCAAAACTCTATTTTTTCTGATTGAAACAATCTGAATAGCTTAAAAGCACATTTTCAATAGTTTCTGCATTTGAATTCCCATGACAAATTATCACATTCCCCCGAACGCCAAGCAAAATCGCGCCACCTGGACCAAAAGCATTTTTTACAATTGAATCAATCGAAACACATGCCTCAGAATATTCACTTGCAATCTTCTGCTTAATCAACTCATAGAGCAAATCAAAAGAACTCTCCAAGGTCTTCAATAACACGTTACCGGCAAAACCATCACAAACAACTATATCGGCTTTATGTCGTAAAATATCCATAGGCTCGACATTCCCAACGAAATTCAATCCGGAGTTTTTAAGCAAAACAAAAGCCTCTTTTGAAACCAGGGAACCTTTACAATCTTCCTGTCCATTGGAAAGAAGAGCAATTTTCGGATCACCTACCCCCATAGTTTTTTGTAGGTACTCACTCCCAAGATAAGCAAACTGTAATAAATGTTTGGGTCTGCAATCGGTATTTACCCCAAGATCCAAGGCTAAGACTCTTTCCGATTTATTTGTCGGCAAGAAACCCGCAATTGCAGGACGATCACACAAATCGGTTTTGCCGAGAATAAAACGTGCAGCAACCATTACTGCACCGGAATTTCCGGCTGAAATAGCAACCGTTGCCTGCCCAGATTTTACAAGTTCGACAATTTTTACAATTGAAGAATCTCTTTTCTTACTTACAGCTGCAACGGGATCTTCATCCATCCCAATCACACTATCCGCATTGCAAATTTTTATCGGAAAACGCTCCCAGTTTGAATCATATTTGAACAAAGAATCCTGAATTGCCCCTTGCTGACCAACAAGAATTATTGGCGTTGATTTTTCCGCAGCTCTTAAAGCACCTAGGATTACTTGTCCCGGTGAATAATCGCCCCCCATGGCATCAAGCGCAATCATTTTAAAAACTACTCTTTGTCTTCAACCGCAGGAACGTTAGTCGTTGAAGCCTGCTTTTGCTCTTTGGCCTGTCTGGCATTTCCCCTTGAGTACATCCTATCGGCTTTGGTTCTCAAAACCTTGGTCCCCTTGTAATAACCACAATCTTTGCAGACTTGGTGAGGCACAACCGGGGATTGACATGTTTGACACACCGCAAAAGCTTTTGCTTTTATCCCTTTATTTGCGGATCTTTTATCTCTTCTTGATTTTGAAACCTTACGCTTGGGCGTTGGCATAACAAACTCCTATTATAATGTGTATTTAACCGTTTTATCCTTGTAAAAATTAGTATATTTGGCAAAATAATACTACATGTTGAAAAAAACTGCAACCATCCATGCTGTGTGGCTAGGTTTTAACAAATTTTTATTAATTTACTAAGATTTAATGGGAGTTCCATATGACAGATAAAAATCACGAAGAGAAATCAAAAATATCGATGGATTTGGTAAAAATACTTAGAGAAAAAACTCAAGTTGGGATGATGGACTGTAAGAAGGCGCTGGAAGAGGCAAATGGCGATATGGAGAAGGCCATTGAGATTCTCAGAAAAAAGGGAACCTCCGTTGCAGCAAAGCGCAGTGAAAATGTAACAAGCAATGGGCGAGTAGAAAGCTTCGTGTCCGCGGACAATAAAACAGGAGCGTTGGTAGAGCTTGCCTGCGAAACGGATTTTTCCGCAAAAACCGTCGACATGGAATTTTTTGCGAAACACACAGCCGAAGTAGCGGCAATTTCAGCGGTAAGTGATGCTCAAGCAATTTTAACACAGAAATCATTAAAAAATTCCAACCTGGTCATCAAAGATCACCTTGACGAATTAATTGCCAAAATTGCCGAAAGCATCAAAATAAGCAAAGTAATCATTTTTAAAGCAGAAAAGTTCGGGATGGTAAGTTCATACATTCACCCGGGATCCACCATAGGAGTTATGGTTGAACTTGATGCAGAAAAAGATACAACTAAAAATCTTGAAGATCTAAAAATAATTGCCAAAGACATTTGCATGCAAATTGCGGTCAATAAACCATTAGCCGTCGCGCCTGAAAATCTGGATGCAGCATTAGTAGCAAAAGAACGCGAAATTGCAACCGAACAGCTTAAAAATTCAGGCAAGCCAGCAAATGTTATTGAAAAAATAGTTGAAGGCAAAATCAAAAAGTATTATGAAGAGGTTTGCTTGTTAAATCAGATGTTCATTAAAAATGATAAAATAACAATCCAGCAATATCTGGATGAGGCATCAAAGAAACTTAACAATAAAATTACCGTTAAACAATTTGCAAGAATTGGAATTGGCCGATAGAATGGAATCCATTTTAATAAAATTAAGTGGTGATTTTTTATCTAATTCACAAGGTTTTGACTATAAAAAGTTAAAAGATTTCACAGAACAGGTAAAACATCTGTCCAAAACATTTAAAATCGGAATAGTTGTTGGCGGTGGAAACTTTTTTCGGGCGGCAAGACAAGGCAAACAGCTCAACATGCATCAAACATATGCCGACTACGTTGGAATGCTTGCAACGGTAATGAACGGATTGATATTAAGTGACTTATTGCAGCAGGTTAATTTAAACCCTGTGGTACTTAGCGCGTTTAAGATTAATGCTATTGTCGAGCCGATAAGTCAGCAAACAATTAATACCGCGCTATCGGAAAATAAGATTCTGATTTTTGTCGGCGGAACGGGGAACCCATTTTTTACAACAGACACTAATGCCGTTTTACGCGCACTTCAAATGGGAGCTAGGCAGGTTTGGAAGGCAACAAAGGTTGATGGTGTTTATTCTTCCGATCCGACAACAGATAAGAATGCGGAAAAATTGCCCCGACTTGAGTATAAAAACATACTTGAAAAAAAGCTTAAAATCATTGATTCAACTGCTGCAACTCTTGCCGCTGAAAACAATGTATCATTCCGTATTTTCAATATATTTGAGAAGGATGCGTTAATAAAAGTTGCCCAAGATATAGATTTTGGAAGTACAATTAGCTAATTAAAATCATGAAGGATATAAATGGAAGAAATAGCATTTATTGAGGGTGATTCAAAAAGTATTGAAACACTTGCAAAAGACTTGATGTCAAATGCAATCAAACATTTTGAAAAGGAGTTGGTAACAATAAGAACAGGTAGAGCAAATACCGCAATGATTGAGGGAATAAAAGTCGAATGTTATGGACAAATCATGGGACTCAGAGAGCTGGCAACTTTGGCAGCTCCGGATTCCAGACTTTTAACAATTCAACCCTGGGATCCAAGTATTATTGGAGATATTGAAAAATCAATTTTAGCTTCCGATCTTGGAGTAACGCCCGCAAATGATGGGAAAATAATTAGAATCCAACTCCCCCAGATGAGCTCGAGCAGGAGAGATGAGCTTGTAAAAATACTTGGAAAGAAGGTTGAGGAAGCAAGGGTTGCAATCAGAAATATCAGAAAAGATATTCATAATGAGATTCGGGACGCTGACAAAAAACATATAATTTCTGAGGATTTCGCAGAAAAGCTCAGTCAACTTTTACAAAAAATAACTGATGAATTCATAAAAAAAGTTGATGATTTGCATGACAAAAAAGCGGCCGAATTAAAAACAGTCTAAAAAATACGGGGGCGAAATTCAACGCCCCCAAATTCATCATTTTCTTGAAGAAATAGCTACAAAAGTAGCATTTTACATCTAAATCAAACCGATATATAATTATAAATAGAAAATATTTCATAAAAGCATCTGTCGCGCTTTAAAGTTTGTATTTTTAACTGGAGGTTATCGTGAAAATAAAATTTCATAGTTTTTTATTTTTATTATTCGTTATCGCATCGCAGTCTTCTTCACACAACCTATTTTCAATGGATTCTGAAAGAGATAAAGGTAAGACTCCCATGACGGATGAGCAGTTGGAAAGAAGGGAGCAGGAGGAACGTGATGCTCAAATTGCAGCTGTAATGGCTGCAGAACAGGATTTGTCCGAAATCACAAAACAAGAATCGGATGAAGCAGAAACATCTAACCCCGAACATTATTTCCATATTAAACCAGAGTTAATAACAATAAAGCAGGAAACTCGGGACCCAAGTGCCCCTGGAACTTCTGCTGACGCAGCAAAAAAAGAACCTTTAATAAATCCTTCCGACCCTTGTTTTGTAGCTAACATACCGGCATACGTACCGTCGGATAGCGAAGGCGAAACGGACTCCGAGGAGGAAAAAGCAGAATACGAATTCTCCGAGCAAGAGTTTATCAATCCACCATTCAAGATAGATTATGAAAAAAGAGGCAAATGCTTACCCCCACTGGCCAATCCTAAGGAATCTAAAGTCAAACATTCACACACAAAGCCCGGGGTAGTAGAATCTCTTACCCAAAAGCTTGCTCGTGAAGCTTTTATCGAAAATCAAGATCAGTCCAGATTAAAACATTTGGCAGTAGTCATCGGATTAAACAGACCACGATCTTTAAGCGCTAGAAAAAACAGGGTTCTTGAAACAGAATTAGATAAGCCGGTTGACAGTAAGTTGACAGTTAAATGGTTTGCAATGTTTTGGGACTTCCCTTGGGAAAGAACGGATAAAACAAAATATAAATCCCGTATTAACCCACCAACCTATGAAGAGGTAGCAAACTTTTATAAGCAGCTAAAACGGAAAAATCCTAAAAAGGCACGTCAATTCAGACGAGAAAGTGAAAACAATCCGGGACATAGTCGCAGAAGAATGGTACCATATAGATCAATTAGAGAGTTAATAAAAAATCATCCACTTACAAAAGACCTTACAAATTTATTTCGAATAAATAACGCTTTATCAAATGTTTATTTATTTTTTTGCGATGCAGACACAATTCTTTTCAATGGTTGTTTTTCCGTATACACACAAATGGCTCAACAAGCAAAAAAACCAATACATGTCATGACATCAGGGTATCTGTTTGATTCTGAAAATAAAATGATAAGATTGGCATGTGAACTGGACATGAATGTAAGAGAAGCAACTGCAAAATATTTTCCACAAGGGGTTTATTATCCGGAACCATCTTTTTGCATTCTGATATTACCGGGAAACGGATCTATTTTAGAAAGCTTTGAAGACGGAAAATCTGACTATGAGTCTCCGCAAGAATCACCAATAATCTTAAAACAGGTATCCGCTTTTCGTCAAAATGCATCATTCACATTCGTCTTCCAAAATCCATTACACACAAAGACCCCTGAAAGAGCCACAACAAACAAAGCAAAAACAAAAAAACCATTAATATTCTCTGCAATTTTTGATAAATCTACCAATAAATTCAGCAATTGGACAATGCAGGACTTGATTAATATTACAAAAAACAGTGCTCAATCACACGCGCATGGAAGAAGCTGGGCAATAAACGTCCTAAATGGATTGAAACTCCATAACAAAAGCACCGTAAAAGATGGTTCAAAAGATATACGTTTTCCAGATGGAACATGTTTTACAATAAAAGAACAGGTCGGGAGTGTAATAAGAGATATAGCCATAAGTTTGCTATCAAGATTATTCAGTAGTTTTGACCCAATAAGTCAAGCCGAAGGTGATACGGCAAAATTAATCGCCATTCTATCCTCTCCTTATACCTCATCCGGTAAAATACCATCAAAAGAAGGAGAAAAAAGAACGAGAGAAAAGGCTTTATGGGCAAAAATAGATGGAATTGCTTCACTAACAGAGCTAAAAGTAATACTTTCGCAAATATTAATAAATCCGGATGACGTAAACTCAATTTTGTTAGCTGCAGAATCTGCCGGAAGAGCAATACACAAAGTTTTATCTGAAAACCTTTCATTAAAACCATAATAAAATTTTATATATTGCAAAATTGAAAAGTTTTGGATTATGGTAAAAAAAGAGATAAAAAATTAAGGAGAGTAGGATGAAAAAAAAGATATCGATAATAATAACAATTTTATCTGTTCTGGCAATCGTGGCATACGGAATATACATTACCAAGAAGGAAAAAACTCATAGTACAATACTTGAGCAGGAACCTGTGCTAGCAGAAAAAGATAAAAAAATAATCATCAACAAACTTAATAAGGCTTTTGCCGATGAATGGTTAGCCTATTATCAGTACTGGATAGGAGCAAAAGTAATAATCGGCTCTAATTTGGAAAAAATTAAAAAAGAGCTTATTGAACACGCAAATGATGAGTTAAGGCATGCCGACATGCTTGCAGATCGGATTATAAAACATGGTGGAACCCCTTTGTTAAACCCCAAGCATTGGTTCAAAGAAACAATCTGTGGATTTGAAGAGCCTAAAGATCCATCTGCAAAAGCCATTATCAAGCAAAATCTTGACGCAGAGATATGCGCCGTTAAAGTATACAAAGAGTTGGCCGAAGAATTTAAGTCAAAGGACCCAATTACATACAAGATGATCTTATTAATTCTTGAAGATGAAGAACATCACGTTAAAGATTTAAATGAGCTTCTGACGGAACATTAGTCTTTTTTTATCTTCTGCTCAATTTTATTGCGAATCGCATCAACTATTCTACTTTTATTATCGACTATATTCTGTCGTATCAATCCACTCAATCTTTCAACATCACGGCTTTTATACAAAAACTTTTCCGTCGCATAAGTTTTTCCCATAATTTTTTCAGGATCAAATTTTAGATCATAATTTTTATTCTTTACCGGCGCTAAAAATATAATCGTTGGAGCTTTTGGGTTTTCGCTGTCAGCAAATATACTTACCTGCCTATCGGTAATTGAATCAAATTTTATTTTAGGAAGAGAAATTCCCTTAGATTTTGCATATTCAATCGACTTCAAAAATGCAGGGGAACCCTTGAAAACGTCTGCCGATGCATCCATAACAATTATTACATCAACTTGACGCTCCTTTTTAAGCAAAGGAGGAAACGGCAAATTGATACTATAACCTGCATCCATAAGGTTGAATTTTTCAAGGTTTCGAATAGTTGCCCCCTCCACATCATACAAAGGATTAAATACCTTGATGGCAGCCATCCTAATTCCGCTAACTCCCAATTCAACAGAAACATCATTTATTGCTTTAAAAAGAGTTGCTGACAAAGTAGATTTTTGTGTCTCCAAAAGATCTCTCACCGACCCGGAAAGTGCCGAGCCACAAACTCCCATCAAAAAACCAAGCGATAACTCCGGTGCAAAGTCGGTTGATTCTCCGTTTTTAAATTTTCGCCCTAGAGACCAGATTGGGATATGCATTTTGAAATCATCAATCCCAAACTCATACGGAGTAAATGTAGCCCAATGTAGATCCCCATTGTTGATCTCAACAGCCGTATAAATCGGCAAAAAAGAATCGCCATTAATTAGACGACGTTGCGAATCGGATAAACAGATATTCTGTCTGCCAAGCTTATTATCCATGTTATGAAAAAATGTATCAGCTAAGAATACCCCGTACAAATCGACTATGCTTATGTGCTGCCCATAAACGTACTTTTTCCATAAAACCTGTGCTAAATCTGCCGGACTGAAAACATGAGGCTTTGATAACGCTTGTACGAAATGTTGAGCATATTTATCCATCGGTAATCCAAGCTCCACAAGGCTAGCAAGCGTCCAGGTAGACCCTGACAACCCTGCGGCATAGGTCAGAGCATCAAGTAACCCTATCTCCTGCAAACCCTGGAATAAACCACTCGCAGCCGTTGCAGCACGCATTCCACCTCCGCTCATACAGACCGCTA
>CAZSLQ010000030.1:10524-11143 GCA_964607885.1 uncultured Pseudomonadota bacterium | reverse complement strand
TTTAATTAAATCTGCTGAATCTGGTATCAAAAGAGATGATCCAAATATTAGAGAATCAGCAAAAACTTTACAGCAATACTTAAAGGGAGCATTGACAGAGAAATGACGCACTGGTGATTTTTCAGAATTTGGCCTACCTACTGATTTTAGTTAGCATAATGGTGTTATTAAAGAGTCAAAGTCATTAATTTGTTGGTCAGGAAACTCTTCTTCAAGATCAACAAATATAAACCCTGTCTCATAAGATGATTCGTAAATTTCGGAATATTCGCTTACATAAGAAAGAATGAATTTGTTTAAGTTATTTGTTTGCAGAGTGTTCATTTTATAAATCCCTATCTTTTATTCCCCAATTAACAGAGTAGAAATAGAAATATAGCGATAAAATATGGTAAATCAATGATTCTGATAAAATAAGTTTTATAAATTCAGACTGAAATTTCTTTGCTTTATGAATTAAATAAAATTTAAATACAGAGTATTCTCACTGCTCAGGTAGAATTCAAACTTTACTTCTAAAAATTTTTACCATAGTATTTTGTGTATTGAAAGTCGAGGCTAATGTGAAAAAAATAATCGTTATTCCCGCAAGATTCCATTCAACAAGACTACCTGGCAA
>CAZSLQ010000030.1:9880-10493 GCA_964607885.1 uncultured Pseudomonadota bacterium | reverse complement strand
GTCCAAATAAAGGGCAAGAGCATGGTCTATCGTGTCTGGAAAATTGCAAAAAGCGCACAAAACATTGATGAGGTTTTTATTGCAACGGATGATCAAAGAATTCAGGAACACGCCCAAAGTTTTGGTGCCCAAGTAATTATGACCAAATCCGACCACCCTACCGGCACAGACAGAGTACATCATGCAGTTGAACAACTTAGATCGAAACCGGATATAGTAATCAATCTGCAAGGTGATGCTGTTTTAACACCACCTTGGATTATTCAAAATCTGATTGACACCATGGTAAATGATTCGGAGTTAGGAATGACAACTCTTGCAAGCCAGCTAAGTTGGGACGATTACAATCACCTAGTTAAATCAAAGGCAACAAGTAAAAGTAGCGGGACGACTGTTACTTTTGACAAGAATAACAACGCTCTTTATTTCTCAAAATCAATAATACCTTTTGTGCGAAATAGGGACGAGAAAAACCCTATGTCCCCTGTGTTTAAACACATTGGAATTTATGGATACCGATACCCTGCTTTAAAAGAGTTTGTTTCACTTGAGCAAACCCCATTGGAAAAAATTGAAAGCCTTGAGCAGCTCAGAATGCTTGAAAATGGGATTA
>CAZSLQ010000030.1:7597-9834 GCA_964607885.1 uncultured Pseudomonadota bacterium | reverse complement strand
CAAAGTGGTAATAACTAACCTAAATGGACGAACAATGTGGGGTGTTGATAGTCCTGAAGACATAAAAACGGTTGAAAATATTATCGAACAAGAGGGTGAGTTAATTGTTTTTTAACCCCTC
This sequence comes from uncultured Pseudomonadota bacterium, assembly GCA_964607885.1. Taxonomy (GTDB): domain Bacteria; phylum Babelota; class Babeliae; order Babelales; family RVW-14; genus JBAZAX01. The sequence goes on along the minus strand of CAZSLQ010000030.1, from coordinate 9,713 downwards.
AACCTCTTTTTCCGTCAAATATCTCCATTGACCTAGCCTCAAGCCTTTTTTGGTTAGCCCGGCATAAAAGAAGCGGTCCAGTTTTTTGACTTCATATCCAAAATATTCAAATATACGTCTTACAATACGATTGCGCCCACTGTGCAGCTCAACAATTACGGTAAAACCGTCTCGCGCCCCAGTGGAATAATTTACCAGATCAGGCTTAATAAAACCATCATAAAGTCTGATACCTCTACGAAGTTTTTGCATATCACTTCTCTGAAAAGCTTTATTTAAAACAACCTCGTATTTTTTAGTAACCTCATAGCTAGGGTGAGTTAACTTCTTTGTTAATTGTCCATCATTGGTTAGAATCAATAATCCTGTTGTCATACGATCCAATCTACCAACAGGATAGAGTCTGATGTTTGATTTAAGACCAATAACATCAAAAACCGTACGTCTTGAATGCTCGTCTGAAACAGTTGTGATACAATCTTGAGGCTTGTTTAAAAGTATATAAATCAACTTTCGTTCAGGCCTTACGGCTTGCCCTTCAAAAAATACTTCATCTCCCGATTTTACATCATAGAACGGCTCTTTAACGACTCTGTCATTAACCATAACCAGACCAAGTTTTATCACCTCTGTGGCCTTACGTCTCGAGCAAACTCCGCTTGATGCCAAAAATTTAGATAAATACACTTTATCAACCCCGCTAAATCTGATAATTTAAACACTATCACACAAGCAAATTAACAAATTAACAACAAATATTCAAAGGGTAATTCATGCTTTTAATTCTTGCCAGACATGGTAATACTTTTAATCCGGATGAAAAACCTTATCGAGTAGGTAAAAGAAATGACCTTGCATTGGTTCAAAAGGGATTGGATCAAGCGCACGCCTTTGCAAATAGTTTACTTGACAAAAATATCATACCTGCAGCAATTTATTCCAGTCCATTACAAAGAGCTAAAAAATTTTCTGAAATAATAGCCGAAACTTTGAGTTTATCAAAAAAACCCATCATCGATGAAAGATTAAACGAGCTTGATTATGGTGGATGGGCAGGACTTACCGATGAGGAAGTTAAAAAAAAATTCGATTCCGAGCTGGAAAACTGGGAAAAAAGAGGTATATGGCCTAAAAATTCAAATTGGCCAGAAACCGAATCCCTTATTATTCAACAAGTTAAATCATTTGCAAAAGATCTAACGCAGGAATATAAACCGGAAGATGTTGTTATTGCCATAAGCAGTAGTGGTAAACTGAGATATTTTTTGAAATTAATAAATAATGAATTCGAAAAACATCTAAAAAACGGTAATATAAAAATAGGGACGGGGAACGCTTGTGCAATCTCGTTTGCCGAAGGCAAATTTGAATTAGTTGCCTGGAATGTAAAACCTGAAGAATTATGATAGATTTAGGCATTTTCAAAAACAAATTACTGTGTCTGGTTGTAGCAAGTATTGCCATTTCAGGTATATTTTTATTTTGGCCTTTCAAGAAAGAACCTACAATCAAAAACTTTTCCAAAACAGATCTTGAAGGAAAATACACCGGAACAACCGAAAATGCGGAAATTATAATTAAAGATCTACTTTTAAAAGAGATCGAAAAACAAAAAAACCTGGAAGTCGTAGTTAACGCAGGAGAAGGCAAAATTCTAAATTCAACAGATAAGATAAAATGTAAAAATATTACCTGTTCTTTAAAAAACCAAAACATGAAAGTTGCTGACCTGCATGCAAATAATGCAACAATAGAAAAAAATACAAAAAATGTTTTATTATCGGGCCCAACCGTCGGGCATATATATGATATGACCATCAAAGGATGTGATATACAATTTACCCACTCGACTCAAACATTATCCACAAACAAAGAATCTCTATACTCCCATAAAAACTTCATACTTTCTGCACAAATAAGTCTTATTGACATCAAAAAAAATACAATAATGATGAGTAATGGAGTCAAAAGCGAAATTATAAACGGAACGACTTTAAACTGCCCTACATGCGACCGCAACGGAGATTGACGCGGGCTGAAGATCACATAAAACTCTAGCAACACTTTTGACGGTAGCCCCTGTCGTAAATAAGTCATCAAAAATGACGATATTTTT
>CAZSLQ010000030.1:6592-7587 GCA_964607885.1 uncultured Pseudomonadota bacterium | reverse complement strand
CGCATGCTCAACATTTTTCTGACGCTGTGCAATATCAAGCTGCGATTGAAAAAGAGTTTTTCTGGCCCTTTTCACTAAATTTAACGTTGGGATATTGAGCGCCCGGCTTAATCTTTCCGCAATTAATGCCGACTGATTATATCCTCGCCATGCATATCTGGTCCAATGTAACGGAACCGAAATTAAAAAGTCAGGTGCAATAGCATTAAAAGGAATAAGTTTTATCATCAAGTCCCCAAGATGTTTGCAAGCCAGCGAATCATAAGAAAATTTTTTGAAGATTAATTTTTTTACAGGATCTTCATAAGCACAGGCCGAATAAACTTTAATAAAATATCCTTTTTCCAGAATGAAAAAAACCGGAAAAGTCGGTTTAATCTTGCTCTGACATAGGTAACAAAAGGCCTGCCCTTGGTCAACAATAGACGAGCATGAAACACAAAATGATGGGTAAGGTAATTTTGACAACATATTAAACATAATTAAAAAGATTACATTGCCAAACTTTTTGTGCAATAAAAACTTGTGTTAAATAAAAATAAGCAGTAATATTCTGAACGAGAAATATTTCTCTAAATTTTGAAGGGAATGTTCATGAAATCTAATTTGGTTTTTATTCTAACGATTGTGATAATATCTGCCATTAAAATTCAAAAACCTCTCAATGCTTTTGAAGAGATGCATGTAACAATGCCCCTAGAAATTTTAATTCAAAATTCTGATAAACCAACAGCAAGAATTTTGAACATAAAAGATTGCATAGCTCCGGGATGTAAATTAGTCTCACCAAATCAGGTTTTTGCTTTTATGTTTAACCCCAATAATCCAAGTGAACCTGTAGCAATTGTCGACATAAAAAAAGCACTTTTAAAGTTTATTCTTCAAAACCCGGCAATTGCACAAAATTCTGAAATTACAACAAAAGATTTCGCAGCGGCAGGGTTTTCTGCAGAAGAACTACAAGCATTATCGAGAGAGCCAATAACTCCAGCTGA
>CAZSLQ010000030.1:4990-6536 GCA_964607885.1 uncultured Pseudomonadota bacterium | reverse complement strand
GGAGGGAAATACCTTATAAATGGGAGCTGGGAAGTTATTAAGGGAACGGGAAAAATTAGCATGGGACTCTCCATTTTCATAAAAAAAGCACTAATTGGGGTTTATAATTTTGCATACAAAATTTGTACCGAAACCGCACAAATATACCAAGAAGCATGATTTTTTGGAGTTTTATAGGATCCCGTGTAAGCTAGACTATAATATGGTAAATATTAAGGGATCAAATAATGTTAAAATCAGGCTTTAGGCTATATCTGTTTTGTCTATTTTTTATTTTGGCTCATAATTTAGTGGACTCAGCCTACGGAATAGACCCATTTTCCCACATAAAAATCACAAGCAACAAAGCCACCTGTAAAAAAAGCAGAGAAAATCCACATAACTTCATTTTTAATTATATTGATAAAGTTAATGTCATACTTGCGGATGGCAGTAAAATTACATCGGACAACCTGGAGATAATTATTGACAGTAATGGAATAAATTTAAGCAACAATGTGGAGCAATCCAAAAAACATCGTAGAAAAAATAGTAAAAAGTCAGACAGTCTTTCAAATGTGAAAAAAATCACATTCAAAAACAATGTATACATATCAAACAAAAACAGAACTGCAAATGCAAATTCTGCGATAATTAATATGTTAGATAACACATGTCTTCTTGATGGGAATGTGAAAATAAGACAGCTAAAAGTTTCACAAAATGACGTTCCATTAAATGTTGAAAGCTCCCAAGCCATAATCAACCTCAAGACTTCTCAGGTAAATCTGGTTGGTAGCCAAAGTTCACCGGTAAGCACAGTAATTGAGCTAGGTAAAAATATTTTAACTTCAGAAAAAAAATCCACTCAAAATGAACAAAATTAAAATCTTGCCTCCGGATCAAGCACAAAAAATAGCTGCGGGAGAAGTTATTGAGAGGCCTGCCAACATTGTCAAAGAGTTAATTGAAAATTCCATCGATGCGGAATCAAATCAAATAACGCTACACATCGAACAAGCCGGGAAAAAATTAATTCGTATTATTGACAACGGCTGCGGAATGTCAAGGCATGATGCAAAAATCTGTTTTTTATCTCATGCAACCAGTAAAATATCAAAACTTGAAGAACTTGAAGATATAGACTCTTATGGTTTTAGAGGAGAAGCTCTTGCAAGTATAAGTGTCGTGTGTAAGGTAAAATTAATAACAAGACGACCTGAAGATGACTCCGGTATTCAAATTGAATATCACGATGGGAAGCTTATCTCGGAATCAATAATATCCTGCAACGCCGGGACAGAGATACAAATTCACGAACTGTTCTATAACCTTCCTGTACGAAAAAAATTTTTAAAACAGGATGAGACCGAATGGAACCAGATACAAACTCTATTTCAATCTTTCTGCTTAAGTCACAAACAGATACATTTTAGGCTTTACAATCATGACAAACTTGTTCTAAATGTACCTCCAGTCAACTCCATACAAGACCGTATAACGCAAATTTGGGATCACAATTTTTCTCAAAATTTATTAGAATGCAAGGATCACTCACAAAGCTGGA
>CAZSLQ010000030.1:3192-4980 GCA_964607885.1 uncultured Pseudomonadota bacterium | reverse complement strand
GCGCATATCGAATCACAATTTATGGCGTTACAACAGAAACTGTATTTTTTTCTTTGTTAACAAAAGGTGGGTAAAAAATACGGAACTTTCAAAAGGTTTACTCAAAGGGTACTTAAACGTTCTGCCTCATGATAAATTCCCTGCCGCTTTTATTTTTATAGAAATAGATAAAACGGTAGTTGATGTAAACTGCCATCCCAAAAAAGAAGAGGTCCGATTTTTAAAACCGGTCACTATTCAAAATATTTTGCAAGAAGCTGTAAAAAAGGCTTTAACACAGAATTTATCTAAACAGATAATGCCTACTATCCCAAGCTTATCGTATGCCGAAAACTTTGTACCTACATCGGATTTTACTAAAATCAGCGAACCTACTTTAGAATTTAATCAAATTTCAGCAGTATACCAACCCCAAAGTACGCAACAACCATTCGACCTAAATATTCCACTATATAATGCCAAACCTATCTCCAGTTTTAAAATAGAGACCACAAACCTCGACACTCCAGTTGATGTGCAATCTTATAAAATAATCGGTCAACTATTTAAAACATATATTTTAATCGAGAATCAGGACAATTTTATAATTATAGATCAGCATGCGGCACATGAGAGAATTATTTATGAAGATTTACAAAAAAATTTTGAATTCAAGCATGGCATAAAGCTTTTATTCCCCGAATTTCTAAATTTCTCGGAAAATCAGATCCAATCTCTCCTTGAGTTTAAAGATTTTTTTAATAACCAAGGAATAGAATTTGAGGTTATTGGAAAAAATGACATCACAATTAAAACCAGTCCTCCATCAATTTCAAAAACGTCGTTAAAGGAGCTATTTACCCAAGCCGTTGAATTTATTCAAGAAAATGAAAATCTCGACCAAGAGATTTTTCGCAAAAAGCTTAATGAACATATGCACTCGCATATTGCTTGTAAATCAGCCGTTAAAGCCGGGGATCAGCTTAGCTTAGTGGAAATGCAAAAATTAATTACCGACTTAAATAAATGCGAAAACCGTATTATTTGTATTCACGGCCGACCAACAACTTGGACCATAAGCAAATCGGAGATCGAAAAAAGCTTTAGGCGCAGATAACCCTAAACTACTGTTCTAATATTTTTATTACATTATTTTTCATACTACCCTGAGAATACATTACCCTTACTAGAAATTTTCTAAGAGAGCTCAGAATTCCTTCTCCCCTAAACCAGTCAATCTCTTCATAAGAGGATGGAAAAGCCCAAGAATATTCCACGCATTGCTGCTGCCCAAACTGGCCAACAAGATTTCCATCCCAAGTATTAAAAATACTTGCAACCTTTTCTTCCACTGAATAAATGGAAATAAGCGTACTATCAAAATTGAAAACTATAAAATCTCCAAATTTTATAGTTTTTATGTACTGTAAGGTACACAGAGAATTTAACACATCCCCATTTCTGATATCCAAAATTTTCACACACCCATTTTTTAATGCCATTGCCAAGTATGACCTTGAAAAATCTAGCGCAGCAGCCAAGATATTGCCTTCAATTTTGTAAATTAATTTTCCAGAAAGGGCATTCCATGCTTTAACAAATCCATGACCGACCGCAATTAAAATATTTCCGTCAAAATTCCATTTCACAAAATATATCATGCCGTCAAGTCCGGATTCCATGGTAATGAATCTTTTGGTAACAGGGTCTAATACTCTTACAACTCCAATTCCCAACCGACCACTTAAGCATTCATTTTTTAATGAGGCAATTGCAAGAAAATCTGAAGCGCCACTCCACTCCATTGAC
>CAZSLQ010000030.1:753-3182 GCA_964607885.1 uncultured Pseudomonadota bacterium | reverse complement strand
GATACTTTCCGGCAATACACAATCAAAACCTCCGTCAAATGGGGCAATCTGGGGTTCTTTATTCATCCCAAATAATTGCAAATTCGTGAGTATAAAATAAAAAAGTAAAATACAGATATTTTTCACATACATGCTCTCCCTTTCAATAATTAATTTCAAAATTAGGCACAGTATAGCATATCTTTTTGAAATCACAGAAGCATCTAAAAAGCATGTTGACTTTCACATTGTAGCTGATAGATTTTACGAAGGAATTACCAAAATTTTTTTGCCTGAAAAATCTAAAGGGTTACTTGTGAAAATTTTGTTTAAATTTTTGTTTTTATTTATTTGTCTTAATGTAATATTTGCACAAGCCATGCGGTTACCCAGAAAAATGGAACGAATTCTTAGGGTTGTTGAATCATCAGGGCTTACCGGAAGCGTTGATGTACAGTATGAGGACGATCAATTAAATTTCTCAAGAGAGCTTGATGTTATTGGCAGCATGCGTTTTAGTATTTTAGGTGATCCAAGAATAGTCGTAATAACAAGAAAAATAAGAATCCCGCATGGACATTTTTCCGGAACTGAGGTTTTGTGCTACAGTTGCTGGGATGCCAATGATCCGTATGTGCATGAAACATTTGAGCTTCTAGGCGACGGTACATGCAGATATCGATAAAATTAGATTATTGAATATGCTATACGAGCGCTATATAAAGCTTTTTAAACAGAGAAAAATCGAGACTGATTTTTCTCCTAGAATGCCGGATTATGGTATCAAGTTTTGGCTTGAAAATTTAGAAAAATCTATTGAATATATTCCCCAAAAAACTTTTTTAGATATTGGTGCCGGACAGGGACGTTTGAGTGTTCTCTTGGCAAATTTTTTCGAAAATGGAATATCGGTTGAAGTTGATTGCAACAAAGAAAAATGGGATAAAATACTTAGTCAGAATAAAAATCTAAAATTAGCTCAAGGACTTATACAAAACAATTTTGATAAAATTAATTGACAAGTGGATTTTGTACTTTTGGCTGAAGTATTTGAGCATATTCCCTCAGAAGAAGTACCTTTTTTTATTGACACTCTAAGCAGAATTATAAGTCAAGATGGAGGATTATTTCTTACAACACCAAATTTTGTTATTCAAGGTCCGGCCAAGTATTCTCCAAGGTGGTATAAAATCCAACCATATGGACACCATAAGCATTATGCAGCACAAGAATTAATTGATCTTTTTGCAGAGCATGGTTTTAAGGCAGAATGGTATTTGTTTGAGTCCGGAACACTAAAAAGAAAAGTGTATAACAAACTGTTTTATCGTATATCTCGTTTTGATCAAAAATTTTTAAATTCAAAAAAATTGCCCCTGCAGGTAAGGGTCATTTATAAGTATTTTTCTTTCCCATTTATTATTTTGATTAATGGCACTTTCTATGCCTTTGGTCAGATATTAAATAAGTTTGAAAAAACATTTAATAACGAAAATAATTCGGAAACAATTATAATGTTTTTTAAAAAAAATGTTTAATCTAAGCCAAGTCTGATAGTCTTATACTGAAGTTTTGGATTAAATAAGAGTTTATTTCCTCTCCGAATTGAAACCCTACCAGTACAAGCTCCCTGGCCATCTTAATAATCTCTCCTCTAATAATTTCAAGCTCAATTGAATTTCTAATTGGTAACACCGGAGCAACATCTTTAAGAAAAGAATTAAAACATTGTAAAGTTATATCTCTAGGTTCGGTGCTTGCATGGTTACTAAGAAGTGCGTGGACAACCGAGGGTATTATCCCTAATTGTAAAGCAGTCAATCCGGCAAGTTTCTTATTGGACACAGCAACAGGTTTATTTATATTAGCCCCTGCTGCCAAAAGTTCGGGTATAGCACTACAAAGGCCATGGTATGATGCCACATGAAGTGCGGTGAATCCCATCTTTTCTATGTCCTTATCTTCTTCAGTATCAATATTTATTCCGGATCTAACCAATGCAATTAATCTTTCCGATGATGGATCTGCAAGGATGGCTATATATAACTTCTGTGTATCCGACAACTCTTCAAAATGCTTGGCTGCAAAAACATTCACGTAATTTAAAAACACGGTTGCATATATTAATAAAAATAAAAATCTGTTTTTCATGTAATTTTTCTTTTATTTTCAGATTATGTAAAATTAACTAAAACTTACGAATGTTCCAATTTTATTCTAAAAAATTTAAAACGGGAAGGAGATGCGGTGAAAATATTTCTTGATACTGCCAATCGCGATCAGATAAAAAAATGGTCTGCTACAGGCCTTGTTGACGGTGTGACTACAAATCCATCTCTACTTAGCAAGGAGGATTCAAATACAAAAAAAGTTTTACTTGATATTTGTAGTATTGTTCAGGGTCCAGTAAGCATCGAGGTTGTTGAAAAAGATATTGTTGCAGTTAAGAA
>CAZSLQ010000030.1:0-743 GCA_964607885.1 uncultured Pseudomonadota bacterium | reverse complement strand
GCTAAATCTATATCTAAATTGGCTAAGAATGTTGTCGTGAAGATACCTTGCTTACCTGAGTATATTCCCGTTATTCATGAGCTTGTACAAGATGGTGTAAAAATTAATGTAACACTGGTTTTTACAGAGATTCAGGCTTTACTTGTTGCAAAGCTAGGGGCAACCTTTATTTCACCTTTTGCCGGACGCTGGGATGACATAGGAAAAGACGGTGTAGAAATTGTTGAGAGTATTATTAAAATTAAACAGAATTATAATTTTAAATCAGAAGTTTTAGCTGCGTCCATCAGGAGTGTTTATCAGTGGAAACGCTTAGCATGTGCAGGCGCTGATATAATTACAGTTCCAATCAATGTTCTTGAAAAAGCCGCGCAACACCCCTTATCAACCCAAGGCTTTGAACAATTTGATAAAGACTGGAAAAAGTTGGGCAAAGTAAAGTTTGTTTAACAAATTATATGAGCCTGTAACACTTATATAAATTAAATTAAATTTGAATTTATTTTTTTAAAAATTTTACTTAATTTAAAATAAAATTATTAATGTAATTTATTTGTTTATCTTAGATTATATAAGTTTGTTTTATAAATAATTTTAAAATATTGCGCTAATATTATTGAGCAACATTCAGGATAAAAATTTTTTTAAAATTTTCCCACAAAGATTCAAGGCTATAGCCATCTTTATGGCTGTTTTTGCTTACACAAAATCTCTTTGTTCGATTTTTTAATATCTCAAACTGT
>CAZSLQ010000029.1:7972-11231 GCA_964607885.1 uncultured Pseudomonadota bacterium | reverse complement strand
CCAGCCAAACATGACCGCCAAGGTCCGTTACTCTCCGTGCCTCTACGGGGTCACAAACCTTGTGGTCTTTTGTCACTTTGATCGCGCGGCCGGATTTGCACAATACGGCCCTACAATCTCCGGCATTAGCAAGTACTAATGTTTTATTATTCAAAATAAATGAGATGAGTGCCGTTGATCCGGGACATTTGGCATTATATCTATGTAATATCATTGAATTTGTGGCCAAGAATCCTGCTGTAATTGTTTCACGTATCTTTTGCGCATCCAAATCTTCTCTAAAACCGGCGTTAACTATTCCTGTAAGTAAAACATTTCCTAGTTCAAATGCAACGGCATCACCTGCGTGTCCGTCAAAAATTCCACAGTACAATCGTTTTAACTGGCTTTCATCGACTGAAAGTACATCTTCCTGATAAGGCCTACGCCCCCTATTTGTTGCAGAATAGAACTTAACGGCAAATAAGTTGAAATTTGCAATAACAATTGCAGCAAAAATATACTTTATATTTTTCTTCACAGGCATTCTCCCAAAAATAGTATTAAAATCTTTGAGGACCATTCTACTATTTTTGGAAAATAACGCGAGTTTGAAAATTAAAATTACCTTAGTCCTTCAAGTCAATAATAATTACAGAGATATTGTCTGCAGAATGTCGGGCAATAGCTGTTAGAACCAAATTTTGACACGCTTCAATGGACGGACCACCTGATCTTTTTACGATTTCAATGGCCTCATTATTTTTAACAGTATCCCATAAACCATCGGAAGCCATAATTAAAAATTCATCATCCGGCTCAATCTTTTTTATAAAGACATCCGGATGCGGCTCAACGCATGATTTCATAGATCCGCTTGCCGTCACAAATATCAAATCTCCAAATGCCCTACTGACAGCCAACATCCCAAAAACACGTTCACCGAGCACAGAACCGCCAAGAGAGAGAACCCTCTGCGCTTCTTCGTGATCAGAGACCTTATGATCTTTGGTAATTTGTATCTCCTGACCCGAACGGCATAAAACAGCTCTACTATCACCGGCATTTGCAACCCCCACTTTATTGTTATTTAACACGAAAGAGATAAGAGCTGTAGATCCCGGACAACTTTTGTATTCCCCCTTGTAAGCCTTAAGTAAGATATCTGCGTTTACAGATACAAAATATGATGCAATTGCCCGGCGCATTATTTGTTCATCCATGCCATCGTCTTCAAAACAGCCAACTTTAGCGATTCTCTCCAGTAAAATTTTTTTCAAGTCGGCGGCAACGTCAACTCCTCCATGACCATCAAAAATTCCACAATATAAACTATTTGATTTGAAGTAAACGGCAGCTACATCCTCTTGCTCCGGCCTAATTCCCTTTGCGGAAGCAGGAAATGCAGTAACAGCTAATAAATCTGAATGAAATAAAATAAAGATAAATAACATAATTTTTTTCATAATACTCCTAGTAAAATGGTATTGTACCCGGTTATTAAACGGAAGCAAGAATCAATTTAATTGCTTTATCAATCAATCCGGAAATCAATACCTCCTCCTCCTTTAAAAATGGAGAAAGTACATACTCTCCAACGTCTTCTTTACTATCAGGTCTTCCTATTCCAAATCTTAAGCGCCAAAAATCCTGGCCCATCATTCCGATTATTGATCGCAGTCCGTTATGACCTTTGGCTCCACCGGAAAATTTTATTGAGATATTTCCAAACTCTTTTTCGAGCTCGTCGTGTATTACTAGAATTTCCTCCGGCTTTATCCCTTTTTTTTGTAAAAATGGAATTACTTGCCCGGATCTGTTCATAAAGGTCTGTGGTTTAATCAAATAAACTGAGTGCGAATCGAGTTGAACCTGGGCATACTCCTTTTCATCCGCTTGCTTGAATGTTACGCCAAACTGCTGTGCAATTTGATCAATAACTCTAAAGCCAATACTATGCCGAGTTTTGTAATAGCTTGAACCGGGATTTCCCAACCCGATTATTGCCTTTACTGAATGGATGTTAAAAACTTTATCTTGCATAATTTAAGTTTTCCAAAATTTTTTCAATAATAAATTTTCTACACGACGTAACTGATATTTTATCGTTTTTGAAATTTAAATAAACCGGGATGGTGTCGGAGATGTATATATGTTCAAATTCACTATTAATAAGCTGCGTTAATGCATCTGAAGCAAAAACGGCGTGAGTAAAAATGCCAAATACTTTTAATGCACCCTGTTTTTTCAAAAGGTCACATGCCTGAATTGCAGTTTTTCCGGTATCTACGATATCGTCTATAATTACAGCAATTTTTCCGGCAACATCTCCGTCGCAACTTAAAGTAACGGTTGTGTCCGGCCCAACTCTTTTTTTGCTTACACATGCAACCGGCGCGGATAATGCTTGCGCAATATTACACGCACGCGCGTAGCCTCCTTCGTCGGGTGAGATAAAACATAATTTTTTTTTATCTATCTCGTCCGCAAATCTTATTTTTATAAAACTTGTCCAGAACGGTGACATACTTACTTCAACCAGGCCTGAACCAAACAGAGATAAAACTTCCGGTGAATGCAGATCGCAAGAAAAAACTCTGTCTATACCTGCAGCTCTTAAAATATCTCCAATTAACGTTATTGGGCCTGCAACTTTGCCATCATAACTTAAATCTTGGCGTGAGTATGGGAGGTATGGAACTATAGCAGAGATACTTTTAGCCCCAAGCTTTTTTAAAAAATCAGTCAGAATTACAAGACCCATAAATTGATCATGTAAGTTCCCTAAATTATTTTTATTAAATGGGGAAAATTGGTATGCAAACAATATGTCTTGCCCCTCTACCTGTTCGGGGCTAGATATATCGATATAAAGTTCGGTATCGGCGAATTTTTTAATTTGAGCCTCAACAAGTGGAGCGCTTAAAGTTTTTGCTAACTCTTTAGAAAGTTGGGATTCTTGACAATCCGGAACTATTAGCTTCACAGTCACCCCCTTATGTATACAAACTACATTTCAACTTAAGGGTACAGAGTTATATGACTAAAAATCAATATACTCAAAAATTTTAAAAATATTGCATCTTGGCTACAAAAGCTTCTATTCTTATTTTGGGTTGTTTTTATTATTCCATTCTAAGGAAAGGAGTTGTCTTTATGATAACAAAAATATCCAAATTGTCGGGGATAGGTATACTATTTTTATTTTTAGTCCTAAGTTCTTCTTTTGTAGCAAATGCAGCGTATATAAGATTAGGTGATCAGCTAAGAATAAGAAATA
>CAZSLQ010000029.1:0-7954 GCA_964607885.1 uncultured Pseudomonadota bacterium | reverse complement strand
TTTTGTAGAAATTTCAGCTTTTTTTAGATTTTGTTATTTGTTGAGTATATGATTTTTGTACTACGATAACTATTTAGGACTTTACTACCCAGGGGGTTCAATGTGCAATGCCATGGTAAGAGGCTTAAACGAATCTCTTGAGTATGAAGCAAAATGGGAATTCGTTAGAGCAGGTAAAAAACCTGGAACCATTATAACTTCCGGAATGTTTCCCAAATTAAAAAATCTCCAATATGGAAGATACGTTCACAAAACAGGAAACCCCATTGGAATATGGGACACGGACTATAATAGCGGTAATGCCGAATTTTGGACACCGGTTCGAATCAACAACACAAATACTGACGTCCGCATCAACGACATTGTTGCCAGATTGAGATCCGGTTGGGGTTACGAAAATTTTTACAAGGCAATGAATGGGCTGGATAACACCTGGGGAACCAAACTCGATCCAAATTTAGGAGAATACGGCTATAACTTTGTTTTAGTCAGTAATTCTAGCTATATAATGGAGCGCTATTACACTAATGCCCGGAATATCTCCGCGATCGCCAACAATAACTCTTATTGGGCATTTGAACTTACTAGAGAGGTTGTCGCAAATTATACAACTACTATTCTCAACCCTTTTGCAAATGCTGTAACTGCAGCAAATAGTGTTGCAACAATTAACACTATTTTGACTAATGCAAATTACACAAAATATAGCTTAACTGAAAAAGCATCCTCTATAACAGCACTTTGCAACAATATTATAAATACCACCAAAACAGTCTTAAATGGATCAACAAACACTAACATCTCCGCTAATATTAGTTCACTAAAAGGGATGTTGAACACGGCAAAAGGCAGTAATATTTTCAAAGATGATAGTTATAACGTTATAACAAAATGCACAACTCCATTAAACACAGCTTATAACGCCTTAAATTCGCTTGTCGCAACAGATATTACTGAACTTAGCAAGGCAATTCAAACCACTGGAGCAGCGCTAAAAACCCAGATGGACACTGCGGAATTCCAAGCCGCTGTAAGAAAATGGAGAACCGTACAAGCAACACTAAACGGTATAGCAGCTGTTTCATAATCCATAAAAAAATTCGAAGGAGAAAAAAAATGAAATTAAACTTAAAGCCGGCGCTTATAGGCGCGGCACTTATTCTGTCCCTAAGCTCGACAACCGTAAATGGCGCATTTGATCCGGATGCATCAGTTTTTAATGCAATCAAAGGTCTGGGTTTTACAGCAACTACCGCATCAACAGTAGCTGCCATTCCCAAGAACGAAGATTCCCAAACTTTTAGTACTTACAAGGAAATACTTACATCCGCCAAATCTTTTTTCACATCAGATGGAACTAAGGCCCCAACTACTAAACCCCTCAGCAATTATTATAACGACGTAAATAAGTGGCTAAGTGGAATCGCTGTTAGAGAGTCATTTAAAACAGCAGTTAGTGCAGTAACTAACGCCACGACCACAGCAGCTAAAATTTCAGCAATCGATGCTGTTGTGGGTACGGTAAATATCCCAAATGTAGCCAGTAATACAGTCTATAACAATTACGGACTATCTTTAGATCCTGTGGATATAAAAAGCCTATGTAACGCAATTATAAACATTGTAAATGAAACAAAAAACCAACCCCCAACAAGCTTGAGTGCTCATGTTTCATCAATAAAAGGATTTCGTACCAAAGCACCTATAACAAGTAATTCATGGAGCGGAATTTACACAAACATTGGCGTGCCTAGCAATTTAGTTACGGCTTTCGACGCGATCGCCACACTTGACGACACAACTATAGCCCAAATAACACAAAGTGTCCCAGCCAACGTTGACGAAATCACAAATTTACTTAAAAGCGCCAACTTCAAACCCGCAGTTGAAAAATGGAGAACCTTTAAGGGAAAAACATTCACAGCAATACCTTAAACTAAATATGAGAAATAAAAATGAAACTAAATTTAAAATTTATGCTTATAGGGACAACCCTTGTCCTATCACTAGGCTCAATAACACCGCAGGTCGCAGTTGATCCGGATGTATCCATTTATGAGACAATCAAAGGTCTGGGCTTTAAAGAAGCCACCGCAACAACGCGGGCAGAGGTTCCCACCACAGGCAGCGTTCAAGATTATGAAAATTATAAGACGATGCTTACGCACGCCAAGTCTTTTTTCGCCTCTGGAACAGCTGCCCCAAATGTCGAACCACTTAAAACTTATTATGATAACGTAAATGCATGGCTATTTTTAGTTACTTTTATTACAGAATTGAATAGTAATGGAAGCGATCCTAAAAATCTTAATGATAACGTAGTTAATGCCGACGCTTACAAAACTCTTGCCTATCTTGCCAACTACCCAAGTACAACCAACAACGTTTTTGAAAAGATTAAAGGCTATTTTGACTCCAATGATAAGCCTAAAACAGAAATCGCTTTGGATAGCTTAAAAACATTATTAAGCAACACAAATTTACAAAATTTTCTTGATACTGATCAAAAAAATAAGATAAGCCAGTGGCTCAGTAACACAAGTATGTACCTGGCACAAGCAACAGAAAAGGATCGGGTTAATGCCGCTATCAGCGGAATCGGAACAGTCACAAACACAAATTTTGCAGATTCGTTTGGGAAAATAAAAGAATTGGCAACTTCTGTAACCCAAAATATAGCAACCGATCCTAATCTTAGCACGGTTTACACGGAACTTCAGACAGCATTCTGTGGAAAATTAACTGAATTACATAATGAAAGGCCTCGATCTGACCTGACCACACTAACAGCACTTTCAACGTTTTACTCACAATTGTCAAACCACCCACTATCAAGTACATCATGCTATTTAACCGACAAGATTAGCGACATAGGAAGTGACAGCATCCAACTTGAAATGAATCGGATTACCGCACTACTTGGTGATGGTACCGGTAATTTTGGATCGAAAACAAGTTATGCCGACAAATTTGAATTTTTAAAAAATTTAGCCAAAGGAGTATCGGATGCCAATTTCGGCTTTGACTACACTCCAGCAGCTAAAACCAGCTTTGAAACGGCATTAAACTCCTTGCATGCAGCCAGAACTGAAATAGCAAAAGATAAGTCTAAACTGGAGGAATTGAAAGCCTGGTACGAGACACTGAAAAGCCCATTAACAAAACTACTTACGTCTGACGCAACATTAAATGCCAAAATTACGGAGCTGGAAAGTGATATAAACCTGGCAAGCAAAGCTATACAAGATACAGGTGAAACAACAACAGTACAGGATACAGGTGTAGTTACCACCGATATTAACGCAACTATTGTATCTCATATCAACAGTATTTTAAAAGGCACATCTATAAAGATCGGAACAAAAACATACGTTACAAAAGTATTTAAAGATAAAGTCACTGCTTTAAAAGCCTTGGCTACCACTTACAAAAAGGCATCCGGAATCGCACCTGCAACCCAAGATGCCTTTGCTGCCGCAATAATGAAAGTCGGAGGAGACTACATCTATAAGAACGTCAAAAATATTAACGCCTTATATGCAAAGGTAAAAACAAAAAACAAAACTGAAAAAAATAAAATTAAGAAATTCATAAAAACATCCAAAAAAAGCTTAGATGATTTCGGTAAATATAAAAGTATGCTATCTGCAGCCTACAACAGTAATTTGTTAGGCGGTACAAAAACAACCGGTCACAAGGCCTTTGTTTATAAAGTACTCATTCTTTATACCAATAGACTTATAGCTTTAGGAAAAGTAAAATAAAATGTTTTTTATGGGGGGCTGAAAGGCCCCCCACATCTTGATGAATTAAAAGTCTCCTGAATTTTTCAAAATATTGCTTTCAAACAATTCTCCCTGTTAACATGATTATCGATTTACAGAAAAGGGAGTACTATGATAAAAAATTTATCCAAACGGTCTGGATATGGTAGTAAATTATTTAACATATTATGCTTTAGCATCTTTTTTTATACAAAAACTGCAAGTGCCGTTATCCGCGTAGGAGATGTAGTTAAAATTGAAAACGTGAGCAGCTCATGGGGATCCTCCGGATTATTTTTGTCAGAAGATTCATCCGGAAATGCCAAGGTATCCAGTTCAGGGTATACTGTCTGGATTGTACGACGAGATGTGGTACCATTTGGAACAGTTGTGAAATCAGGAACATTCCCAAAACTGCAAAATGCAAGGACGGGAAAATACCTTTCATCTTCAGGTAACCCTATACCGGTTAGCGGAACCTCTTATAGCGCAGGATATTTTTGGACGCCGGTCGACATTCCGAAAAACTCTACAAGTAATGTAGATAAAATACTTGATGCCTTTAGAAATCCATTGGTCGGATATCCAAATCAGTATACATACGTACTTTATAGTGGACTCAACGGTTTCGGTAAAAACCCACCACAACCTACACCCGCCCCACCTTCAACCATCCCGGAAATCCCGATCATTGATAATAACGTGGACTACGACAGAATGGTTGCTCTTGTCAGTAACTCCGCACAAGTACTGGGTGAAAACTCCGGAAATGCCAGAAACATATCTAACATTGGAACAAACCCTCGTAACTTGTGGTTCATCAGGCAAATTGCCGGGTTCTCCATTTTTATTTTTGATACCACATTACTAGGAACAAAAAAGGTACTTTACTCAGAAAATTGGGCCTCGGAAACTATAAACAATATCGAAGTAAAATTTCAAGCTGCAGCAGCAAATGACATTTACGTTCAATTTGCCCCGTCAATACATGCGCCGGGGGAAAGTTGTGTATTACTAAATATAGGTGGAGAGACTAATACTAAAACATGGGCAGGGAACGGACTTTTAAATGGGGAATTTCCTTCAACGGGTCATACCGTTTATGGCGAAAAAATCGCGGATAAAATACCATCAGGCACAAATTGGTTCTGGGTTAAGCTATCAGGGAACTCTCTAACATATGGACAGTCAGACGTAGTCGGACAAAATCAGAAAGGCTCTTTTACCATTCCCTCAACAATGACAGGATTTAAATACGTAGCGCTCGGTGGATACAACGTGAGAGTAAATTTCACAAATATATCTATAAAATCAATTGATCCAAATGATTTAACCACCTTAGACAACTTAATTAAAGCATTAAACTCAATTACTTTGCTCGGAACACAAACGGATTCATGGACTACAAAAAAAACACTATTTTCCATAATCAATTATAACAACCTAAACAATTCAATGTTCCAGGAGTTTAACGGTGGGAATTCGATTTATAATAAAATTAGAGAGTTCTACACAAGCCGAACAGCCTCAACTATAAGTACACTAAAGACCTTGCTAGATATGGCAAAGGATAAGGAGTTTCTAACCGGTACGCAGAAAGAAGATTTAGTAAATTGGTCAACAAGCTTGGGTGCGACAATCGATATTTCGGCAAATAGAACAGCTCTAAATAGTGCACTTTCTACAATTGGAATAAAATACACGTCTGCAAATATAGGAAACGCAACTGACGATTGGACAAAGGGCTCGAGAACCATGTTTGCAATTGCAAAATTTTTCAATAATACATCATACCAAGGCGACAATGGAGGAAATTTAATTTACAGCAAACTTCAAGGCTTCTACACAAATCGAGTAAAGTCAGCAAAAAGTGATACGGTCGGAGAAAAAAGGTATTACGAAAAATTGAAGGAGCTGTTGTCTGCTATAGCAAATACATTTTATTTATTCTTAAGTAATACCGCGCCGGACTATCAATATTCCAATGCAACCGCATGGCCTGATAAAATAGATTTAAACATAGCCCTTAGCAGTATAGGGTCAAATATTGGAGAGGCGGGACATGTGTGGCCTACAAATGCAACCCTGTTTGCCGTCATAAATTATTTTGATAGCTCAATGTATATAGGGATTAACGGTGGGGATTACGTCTTTGAAAAGATAAAAAGCCTATTCGATACTCGAATAAGTGCTACAAAAAAACAGTTACAAGTATTGATGGAAGTTGCCAGAAATAAGGTCTTTTTCACCGACTCTCAAAGAAGTTCCATAAACTCCTGGCTGACAACCATTAGCCAAGAAACGGGTGTACCCGTAGGCGCCTTAGAGAGTGTGCCTGAGGTAGGTGAAATTACTTTAACAGCTGAAGCTCCTTTAACAGGTGAAGAAGCTCCATCAGTCACAGAGCCGGTGATTGAGGAAGTTCAGGTTAAACCTGAGGATATCAATAAGACAATTACCAAAGAGGTTAAAGAGGCGTTAAAAAAGAAAACCGTTTCTCAAAAAATTAGGGAATTAAGTCGAATTAACTCTAAGTATAAAAATGCGGAAAGTATAACAAAAACAACACAAAAAACTTTTGCTACAGCAATTATGAGGTCCGGAGGAAATTTCATTAATCAGTATGTGAGGATAAATTCTACTCATTTTAATAAATTCTTGTATTCAATGAGAAAAAACCGAAATAGAAACGCCATAATTAGTGTCTTAAGACCAATTAAAAATGCATTAGGCAATGATCTTAAAAAATACCTTAGCTTTTTAAATGCTTTACTGGGCAGTAATTTGTTGACAGGTACGGAAGCCACTTCCGGGTCGCAGAAATATTTTGTAAAAAATACCCTGATTAAATTTGTTGAGCAAGCAATAGAGTTAGAACAAATTTATATAGGAACTAAGGCTAAGAGGAAATAAAAATTTTATAAAGGTTGAATTAGTAGAACTGTTTTCGTATGTTAAGTATAAGTGTTTTTTGTTTAAAATTGAGAAAGGAATGAAAAATGAAGAGAAGCTTCAAAGCAATTGCTCTGGCAATTGGACTTGTCACTTTAAAAATGGGTATGCAAGCTGCAACAACAGCACCAGCAACAGTTGACCCCGACTTGTCGGTGTATAATGCATTTATAAGTTTGGGGTTTAATGCCGCCAGTCCAACAACACTCCCAACAAGCATAACAGCAGCAAATGCAAAAAGTTATCTGGATGCGCTCACAGCCGCTGAAACTTTTTTTGATGGAACAACTTATAAAACAAATATAACAAATTGGAAAGGCGCCGTTCAAGGATACATAGAAACGGCTGCGGCAGCAGCGAAAGCCTTGGATGATGCGAGAAAAGCACTCACAGGTGCAGCAGCAACTAACTATACAGCCCCTTCAGATTTAAGCACTCAAATCGCCAATATGGCGCCTCAATTTAACGCTTTAACATCTGAGACTGATAAAACTGCCTTAACAAGCGTTTATAATAACATTAAAATTGCATATCAAAATCTTTCAACCCAAACAACCGCTACCGTAGCAACTTATTTGGGCAATTTGGTAGAACTTTCCAATACCATAAGTAAAAACAGTGCAATGTTTGCCGGACAAAATGCTATAAACGGATATGCTTCTGCCGTTACCACAAATGCAGATTCGGCAAAAAATATAACAAATCTTCTTGATCCACAAAAAATGAATACACCAGATCTAATAAAAACAACCCTGGGAGATGCTACAAACTTAAACGCAGTAAAATCATGGCGAGCAATTAAAGCTGTTATCACTCCAAGCGTACCAGCACAATAATAAAAAATTTAATTTAAGGAATTTGTAAATGAAAAACAAATTTAAATCGACCCTTATAGCCATCTTATTAACCTTAGGATTACATGCGGTCAGTATGGTTGTATACGGAATCGCCCCAACAGCGCCTACGCTTGAGCCAGACGCGTTTGCGTACAATGCAATAAAAAACTTAGGGTTTAGTGAAACTACACCAGCAACACTTCCAACAAGCATAACAGCAGCAAATGCGCAAAGTTATCTGGATGCGCTCACAGCCGCTGAAACTTTTTTTGATGGAACAACTTATAAAACAAATATAACAGCGTGGAAAAACGCTGTTGACGCATTCAAGAAACAGGCTGATGCTGTGGCAGTAGCCTTAGGCGCTGCCAAAACAGCCCTCACAGCTGCAAAAACGCAAAC
>CAZSLQ010000028.1:9043-12005 GCA_964607885.1 uncultured Pseudomonadota bacterium | reverse complement strand
CGAGTAAGAGAGCGATTTTTTTGAGAAAATTAATTGTCCACAAGACTGCAAAAGTTTTCTTGCCGGATAGGACCAGTCTTTGAAAAAAACTATTAAAATAGCAAGAAGTGCCGTGCCATGCAAAAGATGATCGATAAAATCAGGTAAAGACGTTTCTATACCCCAAACTTTTGCAAAAATTAACTCAAGCAGCCTTACATGTCCGGAACTGCTAATTGGCAGAGATTCTACTATAATCTGAGTTATTATAAGTATGATAAAAAAATATTCCATTCGGTTTCCTTTATTATTTTGTATATCGCGTGATTAAAAATTAAAATTATTTAAACACAAAAAAACTCTTAAATACAGTATAAAACTATTTTGTTTAACAATTTTGTTTACAAAACCATAGATCTGTATTTTAAAATTAAAAATCATTAGGGCAGGAAAGTGTCGAAAAGCTGATTGTTAATATTTTTATTATTCACGTAATAAATTTTTGAATAATAAAAACAGAAAATATTAACATGTAAACAAAAAAATACTTGATATCTTTTAAAAACGCGATTAATCTATCAACGTCACGGTGAGCTTGAGAGTAGTAAATTACGCAAGGGCTCACAGTAAGGAGCACAAAGCATAATTACAAGATCAACACATTAAATTATGCTGTGTTAGGGAGGTGTCGGTGTCAAACGTGCATTTCGTCAATTCAAAGAAAGGAGGGCGCGATAGCAAAGAAAGTTAAGCTAATTCTATGTTGTTGATGCAAACTTTTGCGATCCACATCGCGATTGTTTCGAGAAAGTAGTTACAAGAGTAATGTTTCACAACTTTTTTTTGTGGAGAAAAGGAAATATGAATAGAACTATAAAATATCTAATCGTTACTGCTTTTGCAGTAAGTGCAACAAGTCTATGCGCACACACAGCACACACATATTTGGCAAGACGTCCTCATAACGTAAATCTTCCTATGGAACTAACATCTTTTTATGAGAGAACACAGTTAAAATTAGAAAATCGCTTTGGAGGAAACTTACAAGCGGTAGTATTCTATGGAGAGACAGATAGTAATATTGGTGATTATTTCAGCTGCCCATCATGTTGCACAACATCATGCTGCCCAACAACCCCAACAACTTGCACAACAGGGTCATGCCCAACAACTTGCAACCCATGCTGCAGCGGCGGGTATACACTGCAACGTTATGATATAGCTAGCTGTCCTGCAACTGTTCAAGACTTTGATCTTGGGTATATTTTGCACAAATATAATTTTGATGTTGAAAATGACAGTGCCGACAAAACAGTTGTTTCACTAGATCCAAGCCAAGAGTCATGGGGTCTTCGTTTTGACTACTATCAAAACATGGACAAGCTTCTCAAAGGACTTTACCTCAAGGCCAACATGACATTTGTCGATGTGAAGAACTGCATGAATCTTTGTGTATCAGGTGATGCTAAAGATGATCTAGTCAAGTTCTTCAGCGGACAAGCCGTAAGCACCAACAAAGACTCAAATTTACAGTCACCTCTTTGCAAAGCTTTAATTGGTGGAAATTGCGGTTGTGGCGACTGTCACTCAGCATCAGGTATTGCCGATATTGATATAATTCTCGGTTACAAGTTCTTGTACAAAGAGAAGTATCATTTTGGTATCAATCTTGCTATCACAATCCCAACAGGTAATGATCCAGATGGCAAATACCTATTTGAGCCTATCTATGGTAACCATGGCCACTTCGGATTTGGTGGTGGGCTTGATGCACATGCCAACCTGTGGACAAAGAAGGATCAAAACATCAAGTTGAACTTTGCATTGAACTATCGTTACCTCTTCGAGTCATCTGAGTGCAGACCATTGAAGTTGAAGTGTGTTTGCTCCCCTTATGTATTGCTTGGCAGAGTTGGTGCAGATGCAGGAACCGCATTAGTTCCAGCTGTTAACTACTTGTCACAATACAGTGTTGATGTAACCCCAGGCAGCCAGCTTGATGGTATTCTTGCATTCGCATATAACAATGGCGGATTTACATTTGATCTTGGTTACAACCTGTATTACAGAGAAGATGAAGATGTAAAATTGAAGTGCAATCCATGTGCATGTAATGATGCTTGCTGTTCAGTTGCAGCAGGTGAGTATGGAATTGCAGAAAGAAGTTTTGATACAAAAGGCAAATTTGAAGCAAAAAACATTGATCAATGCATAGGTCCTAAGAAGGCTATCTCAACCTGTGATATCGATGTAGACGCAGCTTCAACACCATCTCAATGCACAAACGGTATCTATGGTGGCATGGGCTATCACTTCAAGAAGTGGGAATATCCTCTCTTGATGGGTATCGGCGGTAAGTATGACTGGGCAAGCAGCAACAGCGAATTCGACTCCTGGTCGGTTTGGTTCAAACTCGCTCTTTCATTCTAATTTATATCTGATTTATAATAACAATAAATTGGTTAAAGGTTGGGTGTGTAAAAGCACCCAACCTTTTTTTGTGACCAAAAGTGCTTTTTAGAATCTTGCATACAAGCTGCAAGGTAGATTCCTATCCGAGTGAAGCTCTTGTATCTGAAGCTCCCCAAACTCTATACTCTTAGCTTTAAAGAAATCTTGTAACAAATTTTTAAGAACGGTTGCAGAGTACCCCATCGAATATCCATTAAATATAAAAAATAAAGGGTCGTTACTTAACACTTGTTTGCATAAATCAAGCAAGTTGAGTATCTGTTTTTCAAATTCAAAAACCTTACCCTTTTGATCTCGTCCAAAAGCCGGTGGATCCATGATAATGGCATCATAACGAGTGCCCCGCTTAATTTCTCTGGTTAAAAATTTTGCACAATCATCAACAATCCACCTGATCGAGGCATTTTTTAATTCACTTAATTCTTGGTTTTGACTTGCCCATGTGACGGCAGCCTTTGAGGCATCCACATGGCAAACTTTTGCCCCTGCGGCAGCAGCACACAACGTTGCA
>CAZSLQ010000028.1:5701-9033 GCA_964607885.1 uncultured Pseudomonadota bacterium | reverse complement strand
GTGTATGCAAAAAGATTCAACACGTTAGGCTGCTTTTTAGATTTGGCGATTAACTCGCTTGTCCATAACCAGTGCGCAGATTGTTCGGGGAAAATTCCAATGTTTTTTGATGATGTTGCACGAAGATGCATCTTGATTATTTGTTTACTTATCCCTGCATTTTTTAATCCGTTATAACCAATTTGCCATGATTTTTGAAAACTGTTTTTAAATATCCAATCCGATTTAAAAATGGCAGAAGCTTTATTCCATTCCGATTCCGGTTTTCGTCTTTGCCAAACACAATTTGAATCGGGCCGCATAATAATGTTATTACCAAGCTTTTCAAGCTTACACCCATTCCCGGAGTCGATTAGTTTATACTGTTCATCAAAATTAGCTGTTAAAATATTCATAACTTTTCATCCAAAACTAAGTGATCCAGGCTGTTTAAAGGGTGTTTCTCGTTACAAATTTTTGCCAGATGCTGATTTGAAACATGAGTATAAATCTCTGTGGTTGCAATCGTTTTATGCCCAAGCAGTTCCTGGATGATTCTTAAATCAACACCTTCATTTAAAAGGTGTGTTGCAAAAGAGTGTCTAATTTTGTGAGGTGTTAGCTTACGATTTACGTTTAAAAATTTTCTAAACATTTCAAAAATTCTTTGAACTGATCGAGTTGTTAATTTACTGCCGTTTTTATTTAAAAATAGATGCATTTCCAGTTCATCAAGCACAAGATGTGAACGTTCCTCTTGGATGTACTCATTTAGGCTTTTTTGTGCCTTATCTCCAAAAAGTACAATGCGTTCTTTGCGGCCTTTCCCCATAATTTTTATACTTTTATTTTCAAGATCAATATCTGTGAGCTTTATGTTTACTACCTCTGAGCAGCGGACTCCGGTTGCATAAATAAGTTCAAAAAGTGCCTTATCTCGATAAGGTAGTTTTGTTGGGAGTTTATCAATTTTTACAGAGTCTAAGAGATAAAATATTTCATCAACAGTTAAGGTAATCGGAAGCTTTTTATCAAGCCTTGGAGATTTAAGGCTTACACTTAAATCCTCGCCTTGAGATTTTAGAAAATCTTGGAATGATCGAAGTGCAGATATTTTTCTTGCAAGAGAAGGCTTGGATATTTTTTGGTAAAACAGAGAGATTGCAAATTTTCGCAATACCTGATCAAACGCCTGTTTTAATGCGCTATCTGAGGCACTTACTCGTTCCCAAAATTTTGACAATTGTCTTAAGTCACCGTGATATGCCCTAATTGTATGAGTTGATGCATTTTTTTCGACTTCAAGGTATGCCAAGAAGTCTTTTATCTTTTCTTTAAAAATTTTTATATTCACAAAGAATCTCCCACAAAATTTAATTTTGAATACCGGTGGATGTTATTTTTACAGGAGATTTGGAAATAGCGCAATAAATTTGTAAACTTTTATAAAGGTGCTTTGTATTTAAGGAAAAGGTTAATTCATGCAAAAAGTCTTAAGAATTATTAGTATATTGGAAAAGAGTACAAAACGGTTTACTCCACCTCTGATTAATCAGCTTATTGATGAATTTGGGAAAGATCCTTTTATTATTCTAATAGGCTGTCTATTAAGTCTGAGGGCTAAAGACGTGATGACCATTCATGTCTGCCGAGAGTTGTTTAAAAAAGCTAGAAGCCCGCAGGATTTGTTGCTAATTAAACGTTCTGAACTCGAAAAAATAATATTTAAAACAGGATTTTACAAGAATAAAGCAAAAGTTCTACACGAAGTTTCAAAAACTATCATAGATAAATTTGCAGGCAAAGTCCCAAATTCTTATGATGAACTTATTTCTATCAAGGGTGTTGGACCCAAAACTGCTAATCTGGTTTTAGGAATGGCCTTTGATGCCCCGGCTATCTGTGTAGATACGCACGTTCATAGAATTTCAAATAGATTGGGGGTAGTTAAAACCACAACAGCCGAAAAGACTTTAAACGCGCTTGAAAAAGTTGTTCCCAAAAACAAGTGGGTAATATGGAACAAATTACTTGTTATATGGGGGCAGAATATATGCTTGCCCAGGGGACCTAAATGTGGTAAGTGTGCGATAAGTAAACTGTGTGACAAAGTTGGTGTCCGTATCAGACCTGTTTGATTATGCTTTGAATTGCAGCATTTATTTGTGTAAGCTGACTTTCAAGCCATGCAAAATTAAGCTCCCCCATTTTTGCACATAGCTTTGGATCTGTTAATAATCGTTGGCTTTGTTGTAAAAGTTGTTCAAAGTTGTCAACTTTAATTAATCCGCCTACATCTTGTAGTTGATTAGCAACCGCTTGTGTGTTCTGGTGGTGTGGTCCTATAATGCACGCCTTACTCCAGATTGTAGGTTCTAAAAGATTATGTCCTCCGATATTAACAAATGTTCCACCAAGATAAAAAATATCTGACATTTCATATAGATTAAAGAGTTCTCCAAGCTTACACACAACTAAAATGTCATGTGTGTTGAATATGTCATTTGTGAAAATGTTTTGTGTTGTCCACATGAAATAAGAAAAACCGGTTTTTTTAAGATTTGTTTCCAGCTCATTCATCCAATGAAAGTGCCTAGGAGCAAGAATCATTTTTAAATCAGGAAAAATGGGTTTTAGGTTTTGAAATAACCTAATATAAGTATTAAGTTCACCGGGGTGAATTGAACCGGCTAGCAAGACTTTTTGCTGTGATTTATTATAAATTTGTATTGAATTTTTAACTACCAGCCATTTTTTATAAACGTTAAAAATTTTTATATCGCCTAAAACGGTTATTTTCTCGGGCTTAACATTGAGTGTTATAAACCTGTGCCTGTCTTGTTCACTTTGAGCATAAATTTTGTCGAAGGAATTAAATAATGGGGTGAAGATAAATTTTAAAGTCTTGTAGCGTCCATAAGAGCGCATGCTTATACGAGCATTAATCAGATATTTCTTTATCTTAAGCCATGAATTCAAAATTAACATGTTCGGCCAGATTTCTGCTTCAACTACAAATATCCTATCAGGCCTGATTCGCCATGATGCCAGTATCATGCAAAGTAAAAAGTCATATGGTATAAAGCTAATAAAATCGGCGGAGATATTTTTCTGTGCCATCTCTTTGCCTGCAAGTGTCCCGACAGTTAGATAAATAAAAGCATCCGGTCTCTCTATTTTTATCTGCTTGATAAGGTGTTGAATAGAAAGAACCTCTCCAACAGAAACAGCATGAAACCAGATAACAAATTTATTTTTGGGGGTTTTGTTCACAAAGCCTATACGCTCGCGGAAAGATCCAAATACGCTTTTATTTGTAAACCAACGATAAACTAAATAGAAGACAAAAAACG
>CAZSLQ010000028.1:0-5691 GCA_964607885.1 uncultured Pseudomonadota bacterium | reverse complement strand
CCCGCTCTCTTCTTTTAGCGGGGTAAAGAGAATATCCATTACGAACCGGCCGGTTTTGCTAGTGACCAGCCCACCTCTGTCCAGAGTTTCAAAACTGTTGGCGAACTCGCACCCCACTATTTGCCCGGATTTCGTTCCAGCCCAGATCTGGCCGGGCAGTTGGTTAAGCGAAAACCTGCGCATAATCTCGATATCCGCCGCCCCGAATATTTCCATGCAAGCCCTGTTGACTTCCAGCAGCACTCCGTTTTTATTATAAAGCAAAATGCACGGGCTTATGGGCCCGTGCAAATTTAGTTCAAACTAATGTCTATGCTTAGGCAATGACAGTTTTTTTGCTGAAAAGCTTATTCCAAAGCTCAACGATTTTGTCTTTGGCTACTTTGTCCATTTCTGTGTAATGAGCTATAGCTTCTGCAAGGACTATAACTGCTACGGCAGAAGGAATGCCAATCCAAAGTTTCTTGTGGGCTTTGAAATTTTCTACAACAGCATTTTTGCCTGCTTTTGCTTTGTCTGTTGTCCATTTGCCTGCTTTTGAAGCGCGTTCCCATGTGTTTTTAGCAGGGGTAACAAATCCATTGTACAACCCGTTTTTGATCTTGGTTGTTTTTGCCCATTTTGCATCTTTATCAGCTTCTGCATTATAAATTTTGCATAGCGAATAAACTATTACTGATGCTGATGCCACAATAGCGGCAACCTTCTTTGGGTTATTCTTAATCCAAGCAATAGCACCCTTGGTCTCTTTTTCTGTAAGGTCAAGGGAGATATCGTCTCCTGCTACAGCAACCTGGGAGAGCCCAAAGCAGAGCCCCAAACAAAGAATCATTTTTTTCATGATCTTCTTCCTTCGATAAGTTAATATTTACACACCAACTACACTAACTTAACAACAAAATTTTTAAGAACAACTCATATAAAATAAACTCTTGTTGTTAAAACTATACTAATCCCACCCACACAAATTTTCTTTAGTTAACTAAGCTTTTTTGCAAGGTTTTTATAAATGCGAGCTAAGCATAGCATATCAATATCAAAAATCAATATGTTTTTAGAATTAAGTCCCATTTAAAGGTTTATTTTGCCCATATTTTTTTTTATTTCGTGAAGAAGGTCTAGTGCTTGTCGTGGGGAAATATTGTCCAGATCGATTATTTTTATTTGATTTAGAATTGATTCGTAATCTTCATTTTTTTCTGAGAACAGATTTTTTTGTTGCAGTCCCGCAGTTTCTGTTGTTTTTGTAAAATTATCAATAGAGAGAGTTTTGAGTATAAAAGATGCTCTGTCTATAATTTCTTCAGGAAGCTGTGCCAGTCTTGCAACATCAATTCCGAAGCTTCCATTTGATGTCCCTTTAATAATTTTATGTAAAAAAATAATGGAATTATTATTTTTTTGGCATGCCATATTATAGTTTGAAATGCCCGGAAGATGTTCTGCTAATTTTGTTAGTTCATGATAGTGTGTTGCAAATAGACAACGTGCCTGAATTTTTTGAGAAATGTACTCAATGATTGCCTGAGCGATTGCAATTCCATCAAATGTGCTTGTTCCTCGTCCAACCTCGTCTAAAATTACAAGGCTGTTATGTGTTGCTTGTGAGCAGATTGTAGCTGCCTCTTCCATTTCAACTAAAAATGTACTTTTACCTTCTGCCAGATTATCGCCCGATCCTATACGCGTAAAAATTCTATCGAGAATTGGAAGATTGGCATATTTTGCAGGTACAAGCATTCCACATTGTGCCATAATGCAGATCTGTGCGATCTGTCTGAGATAAGTTGATTTTCCACCCATGTTTGGGCCTGTGATAATCCAAAGTGATTCCTCATCACAAAGATTTGTATCATTTGGAATAAATCCATTGCCAAGAACTTGTTCTATTACCGGATGCTTTCCATCTTTTATATGGATAATCTGTTTCTCATTAAATTCCGGCTTTACGTAGCCATTTTCATAACCTGCCTTTGCCACACCAAATAGTGCGTCAAGGTAGGATAACGCTTGAGCCGTTTGGCGTAATTGTGGAAGATATGTTTCTACTTCCTTCTTTATTCTATCAAATACGGCTGTTTCAACTTGTTCAATCTCATTTTCAGCTTTGATAAGTTCAGCTTCAAGTGCTTTTAACTCAGGAGTTGTAAATCTTTTACGATTGACGAGCTTTTGAATCTCGATAAAATCTCCAGGAACTTTTTCTAGGTTGGGATTTGTAATTTCAATATAATACCCTGTAATCTGATTGTAGCTAATTTTTAAGCTGTTTATGCCTGTACGTGCAATCTCTTTTTCCTCAAGTTTTAAAACCGCATGTTTTCCATTCAAGGCTAAATCACGTAATCTATCAAGCTCAAGATCAAAGCCCTTTTTTATTGTGAATTGCAGCGATCCGGTGTCATTTATACCGGTATGCAAAAGGTCTACAAGTGTTGAAAAATCATGAATTTTTTCTTCGATTGTTTTGCTCAACTGGACTAATAAGTGTGTTTGTAGCAGCGTTTTTATCTGAGGGGTGACAATGAGGGAGTCTTTGAGCGCCAAGTAATCATTAATGTTTGCACGACCTAATGCGATTCGTCCTATTATTCTTTCAAGGTCTGCCAGTGTTCCAAGTAGTGATTCAAGTTGTTGCATTAACTCGATGTTTTGACATAAAAAAGATATAACTTCTTGACGTTGCAATATGCCGGATTTTTGAACGAGCGGACGTTGGAGCCATTTTTTAATTGTACGAGATCCCATAGGTGTTTTGGCTTTATCAATGGTAAAAAAAAGCGTATTTTTGCGTCCACCATCCTGATTGTTTTTTATAATTTCCAGATTTTTTTGTGTCGCATGATCAAGGACAAGAAAGTCCTCAGGCTCATAAAATTGAATTGATTTAAATTGATTAAGTGCTTTTTCATGATTTCGTTTGAGGTAAAAATGTAGCATTTGCATGCTTTGGAATATATCCTGCTGAAATTCAAGTTTTTTAAGCACACTTGGTGCGAATTGATTTTCAATCCAGTTATATGAGTCACTTTCCCAAGAGCCATTATTGTTAATCAGGCTTGTGCAGTATCCGTTTTGTTTTAGATATCTGTTCAAATTGGAATCTGTTCCGGAGGGAATTAAAATTTCATCAGGGCTAAATCGGATGAGTTCGGTGTCTATCATTCGGTAAGATTCTAGCGGGAGGCTTACTGCAAAGAGTTGCGCTGTTAACAGTTCTGAAAATATAAGTCCCCACTTTTTTTGACCTGGGAAACAGGAGAGTAAGTATGAAGCGGACTTTTCGTCTAGCATCAATGAGTCCGTAAGAGTTCCTGGGGTTAGGACTTTTGTTACTCCGCGTTGAACAACCGTTCCAGGTTGAGGTTTTGTAAGTTGGTCACATATTGCAACTTTAAATCCCCCTTTAATTAATTTGATCAAATAATGATTCAGGGCATGAACCGGTATCCCACAAAGCGGGATATCCTCACCTTTATTTTTACCGCGCTTAGTTAGAGCAATTGCCAAAAAGGACGATGCCGTTTTTGCATCTTGAAAAAACAGCTCGTAAAAATCACCAACTTGAAAAAGAACCAAAGCGTCATTATACTGCTCTTTGATCTCAAAATACTGTTGCATCAATGGGGTATTTTTTTCTTGTTCTTTTGCTATTTTCATTAATTTATTTTTCAGGTATTATTGGAGAACATGATGTTAAAAAGATACTTAAAAGAATAATTATACAAGCTAAAATATTTTTATGAATATCAAAGGGGAGATATTATGATTATCACAATTGACGGACCGGTGGCAAGCGGAAAAAGTACGGTTGCAAAGGAGTTGGGAAACAGACTTGGTCTTTTTTATCTTAATACGGGTCTTTTATATCGAGCGGTAGCTTATATTCTTGTTCATGAACTCAGAAAGAAAATTAACTGGGAAGTTCCATTTGAGATTAAAGAAGAAGAGCTTGATTTTATAAATGACATAAAATATGAGTTTGTTGAAAAGGAACCGCATCTGTTTTTTAAGGATAAAGATATTACTGAATTTTTATCTGATGCTTCTTATGATCAGATTGCGTCAGTGGTTAGTGCTTCAAAATTAGTTCGAGATAGTTTATTACCGGTTCAGCGTGGGATTGGTGAAAAGTATAATATCATTGCAGATGGCCGGGATTGTGGGTCCGTAGTATTTCCGGATGCAGATTATAAGTTTTTTCTAACCGCGAATGTAGACTCTCGAGTTCGTCGCATTCTGTCTGATCCAAAACGTAAGGTAGTAGATAAAGATTACTCTCGCGTTGAGCAAGAACTTCGTGCTCGTGACAAGCGAGATGAAGAGCGTGAGGTTGCTCCCTTAATTGTGCCAAAAGATGCTATTTTTATTGACAGTTCAACCCTTGACTTTGAGCAGACTGTTCAAACTTTTTTGGGACACATTAAAAAGTAGCTACTTGTAAAATGAATAAGTTACCAGAATTATAAGCAGCACAAGATTTGATACTAATACAACGTCATTCATTTTCTCAAGAGAGTCTTTTATTTTTTCCTGTACATCGGTTGCAAACTTTTTAATCTGATTCAACGTAATTGCAACATATATCTGGAAGCCAAGGATTATCAAGAGTAGCAGCATGAAAGTGTAAAAAATAAGATCGACATGCATTGCATAACCGGTATTTGGAGAGGCCCCATCGATTACCAATCTGAACAGGGCAAGTGAAGAGATGGCTCCGGTAATTAAAGAGAGTTGTAATGAGTCTCCAACCATTATGAGAAGCGATAAAAGTCCTATTAAAAATATTATTAGCATAGGGATATAGAGGGATCCAACCTTTTTACCCCCTATATTTTCAAAGTCAACTGAAAATAAAACAGCCGGATAGGAGATTTCTAGTGATGGATTTGACGGATATAGTTCAGATTTTACATAACCGGCTTGCGCTTTTTTTCCCCTGTAGAACCAATTTTCAAATATAAAGTTCTCGGATGAAGATAAACTTTCTGCGTTTGTGGTGAAACATAGTTCTTGAGCAGTTGCTCGTTTGTTTTGGAGTAGGATGTGTAAGGTATGATCTCCAATTGGAAAGTATTTGTGGTTTGGCCGGATTTTAAAAGTTGTTTGAACGTGATAACAAGCCAGTACGTCCTCTCCAAGAAGTTTTATTATTGGGGTTGATTTGTAAAGAAGGGTTCCGCTTTCCTGAATTAAACTATTATAAAGCGTAAAACCTTCTAAAGTTGAAAGTGCCTGTGTTGCAGCGGGAAATTTAAACCAAACTGTTGCATCTATAGTAAATTCACCTCTGTCAAATGAAAATACGGGAAATCCGTTTATATGCATTCCAACATGAACGGTTGAGGCTAGTTTTTTTGTTTTTTCATCAACCTGTTGTATTTCTGGAGCCTTATCTGCGCATAAAAATCGTTTGTGTTGTATGAACAACAAAATTGAAAAATAAGTTATGGTGATCAAGATTGCCGATATTCGGAATCGCGTTAATTTTAATGTGTTTAAAAATGTGATCATTATCTATACTCCCAGAGTTATTTTTAATATGTTTTGATTATTGAGATATCTTTCCCAAAAGCATGACGGGTAGATTGATCAAAAGAGATATTAAATCCGTCTAAGTCAAAGTTTTGCATTTGCTCTATCTGTTTGATAATTTTTTCTTTGGTTATAGCGCCTTCTACTTTTTTAATT
>CAZSLQ010000027.1:10370-12122 GCA_964607885.1 uncultured Pseudomonadota bacterium | reverse complement strand
GCTTTCTTCTCAGTTACAACATCCTCGGTCTTTGCAGGTACAATCGAATCTGGCGAATCAGTAGTAGGAAAATCGGTATCACTTGTATCTTGAGCCGCAGCCCCAGCCAGAAAAGTAACTCTATCGGCAACAATTGAGTGCTTACTGCGCCTGGAACCATCCTGATCCTGCCAGCTATCAAATTTCAAACGGCCCTCAATTAAAACAGGTCGACCTTTTTGCAAATACTGCTTGCAAACCTCTGCTTGTGGTCCCCAAACGTCTACATCCACAAAACAAACCTCTTGAACCATTGTTCCCGTCTGTTTATTCTTAAACTGGCGATTGCAAGCTAAACCCAAACGGCAAACAGCCTGTCCCGAGGAGAGCTGTTTATGCTCAGGATCCCTTGTTAAATTTCCCATCATAATCACACGATTAAAACTTGCCATGGTAAAAAACCTTTCTAAATTTAAACCTGTTTAAACAACCTTTTCCTCCACTACCCCAATTCGCTCGTCATATGCCGGATGTGTATCACTCCCATTCTTAATAGCGTTCTGATATAAATTTTCAACATCATCAAGGTACAACTTAGCTGTTTCTTTTATCTGACTTGCCCTGGAAGGAGAAATATTTTCCAAATCTTGTATATTCTCATCTAAAAATTCACAAGCTTTTTCAAAATCATCCTGCTTTGCAAGTGTGTAATTTTTTAGCACTAGCATAGCATCTGAAAAAATTTCAGCACCCACCAATTTTCTTGCAATGTCATCGGCCTCTTTCTCTTGAGCCCTGAAGAATTTTGGCATCATGTAAAAAGCTAACACCTCAAGCAGTAATGATGCCCCGGCAAATGTTAATAACTTTCTATTAAAGGATTTTGTGCAGAATTTATTTAAGGTAAGCATTCCCACCAAAGCACCTAATAAACATGAATTTGCAACCATTGATGACGTATATAAAAGCCGTTTGGGTACATGGTTATGATAGATATGCCCTAACTCGTGAGCCAAAACAGCCCTCAATTGTTCATCATTCAAATCGTTTAATAATTTCTCTCCTATAAAAATAAGCGAAGCATCGGTAGAAATTGAGATAGTTGCGGCATTAAAAAGCTTCTCATCGAAAACTATGAAAATAAACGGTTTAGGTACTTTCAGTTCGTCAGAGATCTCTTTAACCATAGAATGCAACCTTGGAGCCTGAATCTCATCGACACCAATAATTCCTTTGTCTGTAAAAACCTTAACAATTTGTTGAATTGGGAAATGGTTCAGAAAAAACCGTTTAAGCCATTTACCTTCAGTAGAATTTGCAGCAAATTTTGCAAGTTGAATCTCGTCCAGCATGTCTTTTATGTTCTCATCTTCAAGACTCAAACGAGTCTTTATGTAGGTATCTGCCTCTTTAAGTGCCTCAATTTCGTCGCATATCTCATACGTATCAACAGCGTATGAGAAAGAAAAAATAAATAAAAATGCCAGATATAAACACAACAACTTCAATTTTACAGAAATCATAATATTATCCTGCTCGCTGAACTTGGACACAAAAACAACATGAAATGTTACTTTAGACAAAAAAACATTTAAATCAAGGAAAAGATTTATTCCGGCAGATTACAATTAAACCTCGTACTCATGCCGGTCTTTAAACTCCTCCTGTTTCCCCCTATTCCAGTTCTGAACAGGAGTTAAAAATCCGACAACCCTAGAATAAACCTGTGCCTCTTTTCCACATTTTGGACAGGTGAAGTACTCACCAGAGATG
>CAZSLQ010000027.1:0-10360 GCA_964607885.1 uncultured Pseudomonadota bacterium | reverse complement strand
AAGTTGGCGTCAAAGTAAGGTATGGGAGATTATAATTTTCAAGAATACGTTTAACAAGTTGCTTAGCAACTTTGGCAGTAAGACGCTCTCCTAAAAATGTGTGAAAAACCGTTCCGCCGGTATAAAGCGGTTGCAGATCATTTTGATGTTTTAATGCAACTATCACATCGGGAGAATATCCAACCGGCAGCCAACTTGAATTTGTATAATAAGGTTCTTTGTCCCCAGCCGTTACAATTCCGGGATATTCCTCTTTATCAATTAAAGCCATACGATATCCACACGATTCAGCAGGCGTTGCTTCAAGGTTAAATAATGTTCCTGTCTCTTTTTGATATGTAACTAATTTTTCACGCATAAAATTTAAAACTTTGATGGTAAAAGCATGCCCATCTCTTGTAGATATGTCCTTTTTTAAAAAATTTAGACAACACTCATTCATACCAATTAATCCAACCGTTGAAAAATGTGTATTTAAATTACATAAATACTTACGCGTAAAAGGGAACATCCCCTTTTGTATAAACTTTGAAACAATTTTTCGCTTACACTCTAGGCTCTCTTTTGCAAGATCCATAAGTGCTGTAAGCTTTTCGAAAAACTCTTCTTCCGTTTTAGATGCGTAACCGATCCTGGGCATGTTAAGCGTAACAACCCCAACCGAACCGGTTTTATCGGCATACCCAAAAAAACCTCCTACGCGACGATGTTTTAATTGCGTCAAATCGAGACGCAAATGACAACACATTGATCTTATGCTATGAGGATCAAGATCGGAATTAACAAAATTTTGGAAATAGGGGATCCCATACTTTGCCGTCATCTCAAAAATAAGGTCAGTTAAAGGACTCTCCCAATCAAATGTTTTTGTGATATTGTATGTTGGAATCGGAAACGATAAAACTCTCTGATGACTATTCCCTTCAATCATAATTTCAACAAAAGCTTTATTTATCATATCAACTTCAAATTGAAACTCAGAATAGATTTGCGATTGTTCTTTTCCACCAATAATTACCGGTTTTCTTGCCAGATCATCAGGAACCTTCAGATCAAATGTAATGTTTGTAAATGGCGTCTGTCCTCCCCAACGAGTTGGAAGATTGAGAGTGTAAATAAAACTCTGCATGGCCTGCTTAACCTGTTGATACTCAAGTTTGTCATATCGAATAAACGGAGCCAGAAAAACATCAAGCGAATTCAACGCCTGCGCGCCAGACCATTCGTTTGAAACTACTCCTAAGAAATCTGCAATCTGGTTAAGTGCGGAATTAAAATGCTTGGCAGGCCTAGATAAGACCTGACCCTCAATCCCAACCCCATGCCGCAAGATATCTTCAAGTCTCCAGCCACAACAGTATCCGGCTATACCCATTCCAAGATTATGAATGTGTAAATCTCCCTGAATATGAGCATTTGAAATAATATCAGGATAAATATTTTCAAGAGTGTACTTGGACATCACATCGCATGCAAGCTTCCAAGAAATGTTGGAATATGAAAAACGCTGATTTGAGTTCTCATTTGACTGCCAAATTTTTTCCTCAATATAATTTTCAACAGCTTCTTTAACATTCAATTTTTTTTCCATAAAAAACCCTTTCTAAGAAATTATTCACTTTCCACTTCCATAAATTCAATATTTTTGATAAAGCTTTGAGTGGGAATTAAAATTTTTAAAATTAGGTAAGATTTTATGAAAAAAAGAAATAACAAAAAAAGAACCGGGAAATTTTTTTAACCATATTTATAACTATGATAATTGTTTCAGTGGCTTACATATCAAACAACAAAAAATCCATTGTTGTAGGTTTTACCGGTGATGTTATGATAGGCAGACTTGTGAATCAGGCAATTACAACCTATGGATACAACCATCCGTGGGGCAATGTGTTACCGCTCCTAAAAGAAAATGATTTTAATATAATCAACCTTGAATCTACACTGACCAAAAGCGAGAAACGTGTTTTCAAGGTTTTCAACTTCAAAGCTGATCCGGATAAGGTAAAAACGCTTGTTAATGCGAATATAAATCTTGTAACGCTTGCTAACAACCATAGCCTTGATTTTAACGTGGATGGTCTTGAAGAGACACTGAAAACACTTGAAGCTAACAATATAAAATACGTTGGGGTCGGGCAAGATCTAAACCAAGCTCGAAAAATGGAGATCCTTGAAAAGAGTGACATAAAAATTGGAGTCCTTGGATACACAGACAACGAACCTGACTGGGCCGCAACCCCTGAAAAATCGGGCATCAATTACATAAAAGTAGGGAAAATCGAGCAAGTTGAATACGATATTAAATCTGCAAGAAAACTCGTTGATGTTTTAGTAGTTTCAATACATTGGGGACCAAACAAAGTTGAACGGCCTAGTCCGGATTTTGTTGATTTTGCTCATAAGATCATCGATTGCGGAGCTGATGTTATACATGGCCATAGCGCACATGTTTTTCAAGGCATTGAAATCTATAATGGTAAGGTGATAATGTATAGCACCGGTGATTTTGTTGATGACTACATGGTCTATCCGGACTTGCACAATGATCACTCATTTCTGTTTCGTTTGAAAATGACAAAATCCGGCGTAAAAAAAATCGAACTGATTCCTGTTTGTATATCCGAAATGCAGGTAAATTTAGCTCAAGATAACTTGGCAAAAAAAATACTCAATCACATGAGAAAACTCTGTACCGAGCTTGGAACGGAGATGGAGATACAAGATAATCGAGGTTTTATATTGGTTAAAAAATAATTTTTTGTTTAAACCATAATATAAAATTAACCAATCTATCTTGAAAGATTAGATAACGACTGTCCCAACCCACAGGCAAGAGCCTGTTTTAACTCATCAACAGCTTTGTCGGTTTGTTGCTCCAACATTTTACTGGTACATTCCTTGCTCTTTTTTTGTAATTTGTCTAATTTTTGTTTTTTGCTTACTTCATCCCCATCAAAATCACATTTTGGAGATTTGGAATTAGCTGATTGATCTTCAAAAATTGGCTTATTGGAGCCTGTAACGGAGTTATCATCGTTTTTTGACAGATACACCGGTAGTACCTGATCCATCGCACCAAGAAAATCCTCATAGTCCGCTATCTGCTTATCTAACTCTTCTTCTTGATCATATTGATCACACTCTGAATTCGGAATATTTATCTCAGGATTTTTAACGGGAGAGCCGTTGTAATAATTTTGTTCTGGACTTCTGGGATAGTCTTTACAACCCGGATCTTGATTTTTTTGTTGCTCAAGCTTTGTTTTAAGACCTGACGCCTCTTGTTTTGCTTTTTCCAGATCGTTTTTTAATTGTGCAACTTGATCTTTTTGACCAAGCTTTTGCAACTCAAGCTCTGAAAGTTTTTTTTGTTTTTCAGTAGCGTCTTTTAAAGCTTTTGCAAGTTCACGTTTTAGTCTTAAAATTTCTGCGATTTCTTTATCGGTATTTTTTGGGGTAGGAACAGTCTTATTGCAAACCATTTTAAAAAATACCCCCATTGCTGCCGCTACTAACAGCAGCAATGGAATACCCAAAATTATTATTTTTTTATAATTCATATTAATTTATTATATAAATCAATTTGATTATTGGACCAAGGACAATAATCCGGCCTTAAGCCTATTCAGAACGCTTGCACCCCAGCTATTTTTTTCCGGAGTAGCCGTTTCTGACTTTTTGTTTATCAAAGCCGCCTCAACAGCTGCAGCATTAATGTATCTATCGGCGGTATTTTGCAATAAATCCAGGATCCTCTCTTTTTCACGATCTATTAGTTCAGCAAAAGAGCTAATTGTATATGCGTTGTCCGCGTATATAATTAATTTTGCCGTTTTAAATGCCGCATCACAATTGTTTTCACCCATAAACTGTTTTATGCCGTTTAGCTCACAGACCATAAGGCTAACATTTTCAATAAGAGGCCATAAATCATCAAGCGCAGATTGCAATTCTGCGTCACTTATAATATTTTGACCATAAAAAATATAGTTTTCATCGTTATAAAGTATCCCTGTACCTTGAAGCGCTGAATTAAGGATCTCAGATTTAATTTCGTCAGATTTTTTAGGCTGACTATAGTCAAAAGAGGCAATAGATTTATAAATTTTACCAAACAAAACCTTCAGCCCAACCAGTTTCAACATGGCCTTTTCTGCTTCATTTCCAGCATTTCTATTTTCATCTATAGCTGTTCTCAATAGGTCGTTAAGAATGTCATCCGAATACACCTGTTCAAGAGATAAATCGGTTATTCTTTTTATTTTCTCAGCCTTCTCAGAAAGTCTTGATTTTATTGCAAAAGCATTTCCACTAACACCTGCAAAAATCAATAGCATGCAGAACGCCATAAGTTTGTGACTTGAAATAATAACTTTCATAAAACCTCCATATATTAATTAACAAAAAACCTAATTTAAAACTAATGCACAAAAAGTTTTCAACATCAACACACCGGCCATAAGCATATGCGGCGTATACCCAACACATGGTCCATAACCTGAACTTCTAACATAGTTAGGATTCGCAGTAAATCGATACCATATATCAAAAACACCCGTAAATAATCCCATAACAAATAGATTTGCAATCAGTAAGTTTCCAACATTTTTTTTGACTTTCTGATTAACAGGTGCAGCTAAAGGCTTTAAATCAACATAAATAGGACGAGGATCACATACATACTCTCTATCCCCACCCTAATAATTCAACCAGCTTTACCTGCTCATCAGCGTTAACAATCTGCCGCAATATATCAAGACATTCTTCAACCTTTGTCTGATTTTTTTGCAAATCACCCAGCTTGGTAATAAGTTCTGTAATATTTTCCTTTTGTTTATCCTCTGAAATCCTGTTTGTAAAAGCATCACGGTAAACCCCTATCTGCCTATACTCGGGATGCTTATTTGTTTGTGAAATCCATTCAAGCATGACCCTTAAACAAGATGCGGCATAATTCCCGGGATTAAAATCTTTTTGTGTAGCATCAATTCGTATCCGGTCATACAGTTTTTGCACAGCCTGACGTAATTCTTTATCTTCTCTTAATGGCTGAACAAAATTCACCGTTATATCCTGAATCTCTCTCTGGCTAAGAGGTTTAACCATGGCATAATCTTTTGCAAAAGTTGCCCCTGAGAATAAAATAAATAAAATAAAATCTCTTTTTATGTTCATGCGTATTTCTCCATTTTTTAACTGGCCCCAAGAAACCGCTGTAATTCTAAGCATTCCTTAGGAACAATTTCTCCTACAAGCCTATTTGCAAGAGGAGGAGGATTGCTTACAAGCTGATCAACACACTTTTCAGATAACACCTTTAATTGTGAAAATTTTTCAGCAGAACACTCAGGCAAGGGACATGCGCATGGAACTTGTTCAACTTCGGGACATTCCGCTAGCGCAGGACATTCAGCTAGCACAGGACATGATGTTCCAACAAAAAAACTCTTAACCGTCTCGCAACTTGATA
Source organism: uncultured Pseudomonadota bacterium (assembly GCA_964607885.1). Taxonomy (GTDB): domain Bacteria; phylum Babelota; class Babeliae; order Babelales; family RVW-14; genus JBAZAX01. The sequence goes on along the minus strand of CAZSLQ010000027.1, from coordinate 4,887 downwards.
ATATCGGACCGGATATACTTCCGGGCGCATAACATTCAGCCGCTACGGCACTAACTAATACAGCAGCGCCCACTCCCAAAATAATCTTTTTTTTGTGTTTTTGCCAAAAAGTTTTCGGTTTTACAATGGCATCATGAATATCGATTTTTACTTCATCGGAATGTGATCTTAAACCCCTTAGACGAGCAATTTCTTCTGCTCTATTTCGTCTGCTTCTTGAAACGGCACGTTTTATGTCATTCATTGATCGTGTTCGTCTAATTGATGGACGATGCTCACCTGAAGAGGCACTCTGCTCCATTGCCAACATACACGATGAAAATAACATTTGAGCTAAAAAACTTAGTAATAAAATTTTATGAAATTTTATTTTAACCATAATAACCTCCAATTTTTAATATGATTTAAAGTTTATCAGATTTAAAAATGGACAGCAACCGCTAAATATTTCCAAATTGAAATATTTGCTGGAATTAAACAATTTTTCAATAATTTAGGTATTTCTTAAAAAACCGTCCGGTCAAAAACCGCGTTTTTTTTAGTTTTTTACGTTTTTCACAAAAAATGCTATGCTTAAAAATTCAAAAACAACAGTTTCTCAACTAAATAAGGCAAATTTATGAAAACTAATAATGGAGACTCATACAAAAATATTATTTCATTTTGGATCCCGGAGATGATCTCCTCTGCCATATTGATTGCACTCCCAATGTTAATCGACTCCTATGTTGTGGCAAGTTTGAAGTCTGTGACAAAGTTTGGAGTTTTAGGAATGGCAACAGGTGTTCTTGTAATGTTAACCAAACTCACAGAAGCTCTACCTGTAGCCTCGATAGCTTTTATAGGTCACTTTAACGGACGTGGCGACTTTTCAAAATGCGGTGAATATTTTTATAACACATTCTGGATAACTTTTATTTTGGGAATGGCTCAGCTTATTTTTATATTAATAGGAGCCGAAAGTATTTTTGTATGGTTAGGCGTCTCTGAAAAGATGATTAAGGTTGGCGTTCCGTTTCTGCAACTCAAGTCATTTGCCGTACTTTTAACATTTTCAGCAATGGTAATGATGGGGTTTATGCGTGCTGTTAAAAATACTTATATTCCAATGGTTTTAAATATCATAGGAATAGGATTCTTTGTTTTTTTTGACTATACTCTGGTTTTAGGAAAGTTCGGCTTTCCTTGCTATAAGCTTCTTGGGTCAGCCTTTGCAACATTGATTCAGTATGGGGTAATGAATTTACTTGCAATCGCTTACATTATTTCAAATCAAAATTATAGAAAGTATTTTCCAAATTTTACAAAACATTTATTTGATGTGAGTAAAATTTACCAAATTGTCTGTATGAGCCTGCCGATAATCGTGGACAAATCAACCATGTCCATTTCATATATTTGGCTATCTAAAATGATTGCCTCAATGGGTACAATTTCTATTGTAACATTCAATACATGCCGAAGTTTGACCATGGGAGCACTTATTCCAGTACTTGCAGCGGCACAAATTATAACTTTTTTGGTAAGCAACAAACTTGGAGAGGGTGATATTGAAGGAGCCATAGTAAATATCAAAAGGGTTTTAAAAATCACGCTTATTGCATTCATCCCTATGTTAATAATATTATCCACTAATATACATTTTTTTGTAAATCTATTTGATCCAAAAAATCAATTCACAAATTTTGCGGCCATAACAATACCTTTTGTTAATATGTTAATAATTTTTGATGCGATTCAGGTTGTTCTTGCCGGGGCTTTACGAGGCGCAGGAGATGTCAAAACGGTAATGTGGTCTCGTGTATTGGTATGCTTCTTATTTTTCGTTCCGATTTCTTGGATATTTAAAACAATGACAATTCAGAGTAATGCCCTAAAATTCATCCTAGTATTCGGATCATTCTTTGCATCAACAGGCATAATCGCAACCATTTTCATGCTACGCTTAAGGGGAAATTTCTGGAAGGCTTTATTAATTAAAAAAGGATAGGGATGATAACTGCATCCAATGTTTCACTTGCTTTTGGACAGAGAGAACTTTTTAAAAACATATCTTTCAGTATCGAAAAAAATCAAAAGGTAGGACTTATAGGCCGGAACGGAAGCGGTAAATCAACACTACTAAAAGTTTTATCCGGACAACAGGGGATAGATGAAGGACATATTCTAGTTGAAAAAAATGTAAAAATAGCATATCTCCCACAGGAGGTTGTTCTAACTTCTCAACGATCCGTTTTAGATGAAGCACTAACAACATTTGGCAACCTTGTTGACCTTGACCATGAGCTTGAAACTCTTAAAACAGAAAAAGAGCTCAGCCCTACACAACTGGAGCGGTACGCGTTAATCCAAAATGAACTTTGTGACAAAAATTTTGACCAACTTGCTGTGCAGGTAAAAAAAATGCTGGCCTCTCTCGGGTTTGAACAAAGCAGGCTACAAAGGCCCGTTACAGAGCTTAGCGTAGGTTGGAAAATGCGACTTGTTTTGGCAAAACTACTTTTACAAAAGGCAGATTTTTATCTTTTTGACGAACCAACAAATCACCTTGATATAGTCGCCAAAGACTGGTTTTTGGATTTTTTAAAACACTCAACTACAGGTTTTGTACTGATAAGTCACGATAGATTTTTTCTTGATGAGCTCTGTGAAAGCATTTTTGAAATTGAACGAGGAAATTTAAAAATTTATCGAGGGAATTTTACCAGTTATCTTGAACAAAAAGAGAAAGCTGAGACGATTCTTCTGGCACAGTTCCAAGCGCAACAAAAACATATTAAAAAAACGACCGATCTGATCGAGAGGTTCAGAGCCAAAGCATCAAAGGCAAGTATGGCACAGAGCTTGCTTAAATCACTTGAAAAAATCGAATTGATTGAGATTGAGCCAAAGCCTCCAAAAGTTAGGTTAAATTTCTCCAACATTAAACGCACAGGAGATGTTGTTTTAAGTGTTAAAAATATAAGCAAATCTTTTGACTCTCAGTGTTTATTTAAAAACATATCTTTTGACATCATGCGAGGTGATAAAGTTGCCCTAGTGGCTGCCAATGGTAAGGGTAAAACGACATTATTAAATTTGATTACAAGCAAATACCCTAACGAATGCGGCACAATTAAATTCGGGCATAACGTTGAACCTGCATTTTTTGAGCAAGACCAAGAAGCTTCATTGAACAAAAACAGAACCGTCCTTGAAGAGGTTGAAAGCATCTGCACAACTTCTGAAATGAGGTTGCGCGTACGTGGATTACTTGGCGCTTTTTTATTCTCAGGAGATGATGTGGAGAAAAAAATTGGCGTTCTTAGCGGTGGAGAAAAAAACCGCGTTGCCATGGTAAAAATTTTATTAAAAGATGCTAATTTTTTAATACTCGACGAGCCAACCAACCATCTTGATATTCAAACTAAAGAGATTTTATTGGATGCATTGACCCAGTACCCGGGAACCATCCTGTTTGTGTCACACGACAGAACTTTTATTGATAAACTTGCAACAAGAGTGTTAGAGCTTTTACCTGAAAAAATCATCAACTATCCGGGCAACTATGAATCGTATTTATACCACAAAAAACAGATTGAACTACAGGAACAGGAACACGTTTCTACGGAAAAAACCGACATATCGGAGCCTAAAAAAAGATCTTCTAGCAAAGAGTGGTATGAACAAAAGAAACGCTTAGGTTTTATTGAACGCAAAATTGATTCTCTGGAAAAAGAGCTATTGGAGCTCAATGAAAGACTTGAGGTGCTACAATATTCGTCAGATGATTTTCAAAAGGCTTTCAAACGAATTAATGAGATCAAAGAACAGCTGGATGCTTTATACAAAGAGTGGGAAGATTTACAGAATGCAACAGATTTTATTTAAGTATACCATTCAGCGCTATCAATTTGTTATTCAACAACTGTAATTTTGTCTTCAAACTTTGTAACGAGGTTTTAAGAGTCATTAACTGTGGTTGAAGCTCATTTATTGGGGTTATCTTGTACAGATATTCATCCGGGAAAAACTGCTTAAACGCAGGGTGAATTGTTGATTCAATTTCAGAAGGAACAAGACCACTAGGAAATCCGGAAGAATACTCACATATGCAGTTTAATTCGTCCCGGCAGTAATTAACAAAAGCTGATCGATATTTCTCTTCACAAAGTTTTTTATAATTTCCCCCATCAGGTGTACCCAGCCAGTTTAATAATGCATTTTCATCTCGTGGTGCCGAGGTGGAATAGATATATGGAATGGAGGCATATAAAAGTGAGTCTTTCTTGGCAAAATGCTCTTTAAAGTATTGCTCACACGCTTTATCAAAGTCCTCTTCCGAGTCACAAAATTTATCTGGCAGAGAGTGAAGTCCACCTATTCCCTGTATAAAGAGCGAACAACTAGGTTTTAAAAGTGTTATGAGACTTTCAAGTGTATGAATACGCATAAATTTGGCAACAGAAAAATCTATAACAACATAATCAAAAAATTTCTTATGGCTATTTACAATTCCAGCCATAAAGCCTTTGTTATTAAAGTCTCCCTTAAAACAATTTTTAGGTACCGGTTCAGTAATTAAATTGTCAAGAAACCAGGTATCATAGCGCTTTGAATCTAATAGTACAGACCTATCGGTTGATATAGAAGATTCAGTAGGGGTTGCACCAACCATCAAGATTTTTGGTATCGCTTTGCCTTCATCATAAAACATCACATTGAACACTATTGCTATGCTTATGAGTATTTTATTAGCAGATATCATATACTCTCCTTCTCGCCCATTACAGAAATACAAAACGCGAAGACTGGCGCTAGCTAGACGAAGCCCTTCAAGGGCGAATACTGGCCGTGCCGGCCATAGCTCTTCAGGAGCGACGGCTGGTGGAGGTAAGCGGATTCGAA
>CAZSLQ010000026.1:10048-12440 GCA_964607885.1 uncultured Pseudomonadota bacterium | reverse complement strand
TGTAGTCTGTGCAAGGGAACTCGAAATCGAATTTTACCGAGGTTGGGGTTTAACTCAAGATATTTTTTGCTCCGACAGAAATAAATCTTTTTAACCCAACGGAAATTATACTCATCACAACTTCCAATTTAATGATGTTAGTTTTGCGATTTATTCAATTATCCTTTATTGCAACCTTCTACCTAAGAGTTAAACACTCCTTTCCCGATTTATTCGGAGCAAAATAAAAATGATTGATATAGTTGTTCAGTCTTGGAAAGCATCTTTATATGACCTTATTCCCCAGAGAATTAAATTTGGTATTATAAATGCAATTAAAAGATCTTGTTTTGTATTAAAAGATTTAATTTCAACGTTGCGCTGGTTATTAATCTTAGACTTCTTTTTAGCCGTTACCGTAGTAGAGGCCTTAGCAAAAAAAATTAGATCCGGCACCGGATTTACATTTTTATGTTTATTAATGGAGTTAAACTGGTTCATAATTTATGGATCAATAATCCTTCTTTCCAGAAAGAAAGATAACTTCGTTGACGCGACAACTTATTTAAGAACTATGTTTTTCAGATACCTACATGCTTTATTTATCTTCTCAGTTGTACTTTTATTTTTGTTTTGGGTGATGCTGATTCTTAATATCACAAGATTCCCGAACTTACATTGGACACTTACAATTCCATTTCAAATCTTTGAATTATTAATCATTTTTTACTGGCTAGACTCAAACTTTAAATTGATAGACTTTTTTGCCAGCATGGAAAAGGCAGTTAATTTAATTTTCTATAACTTGCCCGTATTTGTGGTATTTTTTTGTCTTCTCCTAGGTCTGGATTTTTTACTTAGATCAACATTTAGCGGAACAATTCATGCAAATTCTCCAATACTTTTAAATGAGAAATCAATAGGAATTGTAAAACCGCTGTGTAGTCATTTTTCTCAATTTAAATTTATTCTTTTAAAGTATTCCAAAATTCTTCTTGAGGTTTTTTGGATATGTATTTTATCTGTTTTTTATGAAAAAAAGCACAACGTATGCTATCACGAAAACATTTTTGAGCTTCAGAAAAATGAACCTTATTAAAAACCTTAGGTGTTTTTTTGCCTATTTTTTAAGTGGAATAGCAGTATTTATAACGGTGATCTTATGCCTTCCAATATCACTGATGCCCGAATGTCGTTATGATAGTAGAATATACCAAAAGCTTGTGAGCGTATGCTCTTATCTAATACTTTTTTTAAATTCGGTTAAGTATAAAATCCGGGGAAAAAATAATCTTCTCTATTTTAGGAGTCAACCGGCAATTTACATAGCAAATCACTCGTCAAGCCTTGATATACCAATGCTCGAAATAATTTTGCAAGACCAGCCCAAAATCTGGGTCAGTAAAACAAGTTACACAACGATCCCGCTCTTTGGATTTATACTTAAACGGATGCATATAGTTGTAGACCGTGAAAATCCATTTTCAACAAAAAAAGTACTTTCACAAGCAATAAAATTAACAAAAAACAAAAACCGTCATCTGCTTATATTTCCGGAAGGAAGACGTTTTGATGACGGAAAGGTACACAAGCTTTTTTCTGGATTTGCTGTTTTGGCAGAAAAACTAAATCGCCCAGTAATCCCAATTGCCATTCATGGTTTTAACAAAATATTGCCCAAAAAAAATTTATGTATTGATTCTGGCACAGGAGCCGCTAAAATAAGCATAGGCAGTCCGATCTTACACTCAGATTTTGCAACACGAGAAGAATTTGTTAATAACGTCCAAGAATGGTTTGAAAAGGAACTAACAAAACTGCAGAAAGAGTAGCCTATGTTTTTAAGATTGGCCTATTTTCAACTAATTTACATATTGTTTCCAATCTTGGTCATAACAACACTCTACAGGCTAAGATTTTATAAAACGCCAATCTATAAATATCCGGCAATTAAAATTTTCTTAGAAACCTCATTCATTAAATCATCCTTTTTCAAAAAAATTTTGTTACTTCTCAGATTCACGATACTTGTAGGATTAATGTTTTTAATCCTGCGTCCTCAATGGGTCGACGAGCGCTCAATGGTAAATATTGACGGCATTGATATGGTATTGGCCATAGATATCTCCGACAGCATGCAGCTTATTGATAGTCTTCAAGACAAAACCACAAGAATAGACTCTGCAAAAAAAGAGGCCATAAGATTTATTGAAAAACGTATAAATGATCAAATTGGGGTCGTAATATTTGGAGCAGAAGCAATATCACGTTGTCCACTAACTCTTGATAAAAAGATGCTAAAAGAGATCGTGGGAGAAATTAGAATTGGCGATGTAGATAATCGAGGCACCTGGTTAGGAACGGGAATTGCAACAGCAGTAAATCGCCTGCGCAACTCCAAGGCAAAATCCAA
>CAZSLQ010000026.1:7885-10038 GCA_964607885.1 uncultured Pseudomonadota bacterium | reverse complement strand
CTCCAACCCCTCCGGAAAAAATTGAGGTCGGAATTGCTGTTGAAATGGCAAAAAACATGGGTATAAAAATTTACACAGTCGGAATTGGCAACGAAAAAGGGGGGTATATTTACCACCCAATGGCAGGATGGACGCAGATACCCGAGCAAGGATTAAACGTCGAGCTATTACGAGATATCTCACAAAAAACAGGAGGTAAGTTTTTTAGAGCAGCCAATTCGAAGGAGATGCGTCAAGCGTACGATTCCATAGATGCACTTGAAAAAACCAAATTTGAAAGTGAACTGTTTCATAACTATTACGAGGCCTTTTTAACATTCATATGGATATTATTACTTATTTTCGGAGTTGAGCTTCTATTAAAATTTTTGATTTGGCGTGGAGCATAATCATGGTAGATATTCTGGGAATTCACTGGGCGGGAATAGATCGTATAATTTATCTACCATTTTTTGTATTCTTCATGGTCCTTATAATTAAAAACTACTTTAGGGTAAAAAATAAGAGCTTACAGCTTTACCATGAAACGCAAAAATCAACCGTTTTCCCCGGATTTTCATTGATAAAGCTTAAGCTAAAAGCCTCTTTGCTTTGCTCAGCAATATTTGCATTATTCATAGCGCTTCTTCAACCACAATGGAGCAAAAAGGAACAAGCGCTACAACAAGAGGGAAGAGATTTACTTATTTTACTCGATATATCGCGCAGCATGTTAGCAAAAGACCTAAAACCAAATCGCCTTGAATTTGCAAAATTAAAAATAAGGGCTTTGGTATCAAAATTATCATCAGATCGAATTGGTTTAGTTGTTTTTTCCGGGTCTGCTTTCTTACAATGCCCCCTAACCGTTGATCATGCGGCATTTTTGATGTATCTGAAAAACATCGATGTCGAAACAATTTCATCAGGAACAACCTCTGTCGACTCAGCGCTACAAAAATCTATAGATGTTTATGCACAAATCCCGGAGAGAAAAAACAAACTGGCAGTAATAATAACTGACGGAGAGGATTTTTCAGCAAACTTAGGTCAAATCAAAAATTTAGCATTAAGCAATGACATAAAGCTATTTGCTCTTGGAATCGGAACTCCCGAGGGTGCTCCAATCCCAATTTTTGACCACTATGGCAAGCAAGTCGGGCACCAAACGGATGATGCGGGACAGGTTGCGATAAGCAAGCTGGATGAGGAAAAGCTAAAAAGCATCACACAAACCCTTAACGGTGATTACATTAAAGCCACATATCAGGATTCTGACATTGATCAGCTTGTAGACATCGTTAAAAAATTTGAGAAAGAAAAGTTTTCCGATAAAACATTCTCCTTGTTCCACGATCAGTACCCTTGGTTTCTAGGCATTGCTTGGGGACTTCTTTTAGTTGAATGGATTTTATGAAAAAATTATTTATTTTTCTTTCTACTTTTTGTTTTGTCGTCAAAATTCACCCCGGCTTATTTAGTTCTTATGAAAAAAAATCACATGAGGAAAATATTCAAGATCTGTCAATTGAGCAGATCAACAACCCAACCGATCCGTATATTAACTACAACCTAGGGGTCGCTTTGTATCAAACTCAAAAATATGAAGCCGCAAAAAATAATTTTGAAAGATCCGTTGCTCACTCAAGAAGCACAAATCTAAAAGAACGAAGCCTTTTTAATCTTGCAAATAGTTGTTACAAAAATGCACTATTAAATCTTCCGGTAAATTGGGAAGATGAAAAAACTCAGATTGACCATGAAAAATTGAATAAGGCAATCGAGGAAACAAAGTCAGCCATAAAAAATTATGAAAGCCTACTTGATCTGAACAAAGAAAATCTAATGGCTAAAACAAATCTAAAAAAAGCAAAAGATCTTTTAGAAAAGCTAAAAAAGAAAGAACATCAACAAAAACAGGACAACCAGGATCAAAAAAAACAGAACAACTCACCGGAGACTAAACCCGAGAAACAACAAGAGCAGAAACCCCAAGAATCCGAGCAGCAAAAAGATCAAAACAAATCGCAAGAGTCCTCTGATCAAGAACAAAAAGGGCAAAAGCAAGACCCTGAGAACAAACAGGAACAGTCCGATAAAAAACAGGATCCTCAACACGATAAGACACCCTCCGATGAACAACCGCAAAAAAAAGATTCCCAACAGGAGCAAAT
>CAZSLQ010000026.1:0-7875 GCA_964607885.1 uncultured Pseudomonadota bacterium | reverse complement strand
AAATTCAAGATAATACTATTCAACAGAAAGCTCAAATGCAAGAATCCTTGCAAAGAGGCGAGGAAAAAGAATCTACCGAACAAAAGGCAATGCGGTCAATGCTCGAAAATTTGCAAAATGAAGAAGAAAACTTACAGAAGGCAATCATACTGAGACAAACGAAAGATCAAAAGCCACTGCAACCGGGACAAAAACCTTGGTAATTGGGGGATTTTTATGAAAACTAGATATTTTTACTTACTTTTACTAGCTCTAATTACATCAAAATTCTTATTAGCTACGGAGCTCAAATTGGAACTCGAAAATGTTCAAAATTTAGCGCTAGAAAATGAACCAACCCCACAGCCGACAGTTTTCACCGGCGTACCATTTCAGTTAAAAGCCACTGTGATTAATGGGGACCGGAACACAGGCAATGTCATTGTAAATGGCCTTGAGAATAACAACATTCGAGTTGAAGGCCGAAGCCATCATACAAATATAGTCATGGATGGGAGCAGGTTCAAATCAACCATTACGTACATATTTCAGACAATTGCCAATCAAGAAGGTGTATTTCAAATCGGACCGGCGCATGTTAAACAGGGAAACGAGACCATCCAATCAAACACGGTACAGATTAGGGTTGTAGAACAGCCGAAAGACATGTCGAAAATAAAAACGGCAACGGGCGAACAGTTAACAAACTTAACCCAAGAAAATGAAATTACATGCGAATTATTAACAGACAAGAAAAATGTGTTTCAAGGCGAGCCCTTTGTTGTAACCGTCAAAATAACAATACACAAACAGATATCAAACTTGGGTCTGGATCTATTAAGCTTTCCAGGTTTTACCTCAAAAGAACTCGGGCAACCGCAACAAAGACAGGAATTAAAGGATGATAAGGTTATTGAGATCGTAGAAAAAAGATTTGCATTAATTCCTATGCAAACAGGAAGCCTTACAATAAATCCTGCTAAAGTTATTTACCAGGTTCCAATTAAACAAAAGCACAAGCCGAGAGGTATTTTTGGCGACGATTTCTTCTCCGGTTTTTTTGATTCAGTAGAGTTACAACAAAAACAAACATTAAGTAACCCTCTAAAAATAGACATAAATCCTTTACCTCAGACAAATTTAGTTTGCGATGGAATAGGAACATTCAAGAGCTTTACTTTATCGGTGGATAAAACGTCAGCTCTTGCAAATGAGGCGATCTCGTTAAATCTTGAACTTGAAGGAGCCGGAAATTTTGATCAAATTGCCACACCTAAGCTCCAGATGCCCAATTTTGTTAAACATTATGAATCCAAGATAGACTTTACCCCAAACCCTACATTGGGATTTTTCGGCGGGAAGAAGAGATTCGAGTACGTAATTCAAGTTTCAAATACAGGAAAGATAACCATCCCCGCGCAGCAGTTCACGTATTTTGATATAGAAGCAAAATCCTATAAAACAGTACAAACAAATGACATTACAATTCAAATTAATCAACCATTAGACGAACCACAACAAAAACCCTTTCAAAATCAACAACTTGAACAAAAAATCGATATAAAATCTAAATTAAAAGATATAAGTTTTATAGAAGAGGATGCCAGTGCTACAAAAACGGATGGTTGGAAAATTCCATTATGGTTATTTATTGTTTTAATTTTATCCCCAATTATATTTTTCTTTAATTTTGGCAATAAGTTGCTCGTATTTATCTTAAAAAACAGAGTTTTTAAACTTTTCTCAAAAAAAGCTGCTCTATCAAAATTCCAAACCGAGTTTGAAACTCTTAGTAAAAATAATAGACCTGAAAAACTCTATCTGTTCTTCCTAAAGATATTGGCTGAAAAATTTGACGTAAACACTCAACTTATAACAACAGATTTTATAACGAACAAGCTGGCAAATTTAAACTGGGATGTAAAAAAAATAGGCGATTTTACGGATTATATGAATGAGTGCGCAAGTCTACACTTCATAACAACCAACCGAAACATCAATCCAGATATGACAAATATCTTATTCAAAAAGGGTCAGTATTGGATTATGCTTTTAACGAATAAAAATTTGTAACCTTGGGGATTCTACATGCTAAGTAAAAAAACAGTTTATTTTTTATCTATAACACTTATCGTCATATCGATACCAACACAAATTTTAAAAGCGCAAAAAGATCTGCCTCAGGATTATAACACTGTTTTTGAAAAAGCTAATGCGCTCTACAAGGAAGGTAAGTATGAAGATGCTATGGAACTTTACAAAAAAATTCCAGACAAAAGCGCCGCAGTAAATTACAACCTTGGCAATTGTGCATACAAGTTAAATAGATTCGGCTTTGCGCATCTTTATTGGAGACGAGCGGAAAAAGATTGGGGCTTTTTTGGAAGAACAGATTTATTAAATAATATAAAACTCTTGCGGGAACAACTAAAAACACCAAAAACAGACGCGCAAAAGGATGATGTTTTAATAAAGGCCAAAAACTTACAATTTAATATTACCTCATTTATTCGCGGAACCCCACTTTATTGCTTTCAAATTGTATTTTTATTCTTTTGGATATTTCTTTTCGTGTTTATTAGAAACTTATTAATATGTAAAAAGAGGCTACTGATCGGCATCCTGTTTACATTTATAGCTATTTCTGGTTTAATGTTAGTTAGTAAATACAATTTTGAATATAAACAGTTTGGTATCGTAACAGTTAATAACACAAAGCTTCTATCCGGACCGGGGGATAACTTTCAAGTGCTAAGTTTTGTTCAAGAGGCAAAAGAGGTTATTATCCAAAAAACGTCATCCGGCTTTTATAAAATAAAAATCGATGGCCTTATCGGATGGGTAAGCCAGGAGGCTGTAGAAAGAATTTAATTTGATTTAATGGGGGTTATAATGGTTTCGCTAAAGCATTTTTGTTATGCAAAATTTTATATACTTTTAACAGTTTTTATGACATTTTTTGTCGGTTGCAGTAAAAAAGATAGACAAATTTCAAAGATTTTGGCATTTACAGCCCCATTGGGTGTATGGTAGGTGCAGCGATAGGCAAAAAACTAGCCGGAAAAAAAGCCGATGGAACAACCGCAGGAGCCATAATTGGCGGAACTGCCGCAACGGCAGCAAGCATTGCAACAGGAGGAATACTTTATGCAGCCGGAAGTGCAGTTTTTTCAGCTATAACAACAAGTCTATTTAAGCACAAGAAAAAAGCTAAAAACAAAGAACCGAACAAGGTTACCGTATAACATAAAGAGGATTTTATGAACAAGCAACTTAATGTCGGATCACTAATTTTACTATCAGCTGTCGGAATGCTGCTTTCGGGTTGTGGAAAAAATGAAACAGCCGGAGGAACATTCCGCGCAGCCACAGGAGCTCTTGTCGGAACCGCAGTTGCAGGAAGACATGACAAGGCAACAGGCGCCGTAATCGGCGGATTGGTGGGAAATCTTCTAGGTAGAGAAGTAGGAAAGAGCGAAGACAGAGAAGAAGAAAAAGAAAAACGTTTTGTTCAACAACAAGTTGAAGTCCAGCAAAAAAGAAAATTACAACGACTCCAAGAAGAGAATGAGCTCTTAAAAAGATCTTATGACCGCTGGTGCCAAGATTGCGGAAAAAAGGTGACGTTGTTTGGAGCACAAAGCTGTCCAAAATGTGGCGGATGCCTTATCAGACATAAATACTGCCAAGAATGCGGAACTAAGTTTGAAGCACAGTGCGGATACAAATTCTGTCCTTACTGTCCAAGAAGCAGGTTACGCGGCAGAGGATAAAGCCTTAAATTTAGCCATTCATACCCATATTTCATGAAACTCTTCCATCTTCGTGGATATCTCAATTAAAATACAATTAGTTGTTGGTCAGAATATGGGCGGGAATTTATAAAGGGAGAATAGCAATGAAAACAGTTGCAAAGTTTCTGTTTATAGCAATGTCGCTTAGCGCTCTAGCATCATTTTCGGGATGCACAAAAAAAGAAAAAACCGTAGCCGGAGCTCTAATCGGTGCCGGCGCAGGAGCCGGAATTGGCGCTGCAGTCGGTAACACAGGTGGAGCCATAGCCGGTGCAGCAATCGGTGGTGTAACGGGTGGGGTCATAGGTCATGAACTAGGTGACGACGAAAAATAACATTTAAAAAATAAAATGGCAGGTGTAAGAGAGGCATGAGGTTGAAAAACCTCATCCTCTTTATGTTGCAAAAAGCCAAGCGACTTGCTAGTATTTATTACATATTAACCTACGCAATCTGAGATAAAAATTATGCAAAATATATTACTCATAAAAAATTTAAAAGTCGCTGTAGAAGATAAAACGGTTTTAAACGGGATTGATCTTACAATAAACCCCGGAGAACTTCACATAATCATGGGCCCAAACGGTTCAGGCAAAAGCTCTTTAGCCCTTACGTTAATGGGTCACCCGAAATATCAAATTAAATCAGGGGAAATTGAGTTTTCACAGAAAAATATCTCCGCTCTAAAACCTAATGAGCGGGCCAAGCTTGGGCTTTTTCTAGCCATGCAAAACCCTCACGAAATTGAAGGTGTACCACTTAAGCACCTTATTCGAGAAGCTTATAACCACGTTTATGATAACACTCCCAAGCAACTAAGACTAAACGAATTCAACCGGCTCTTGGAGCAAAAGTTGCAGGAGTTAAGAATGAATACGCAACTCGCAGAACGCGCTGCAAACGTAGGCTTCTCCGGCGGAGAGAAAAAGAAATCTGAGATTTTGCAGATGGCCATTTTACAACCCAAACTTACCATTCTTGACGAGATAGATTCTGGGGTTGATATTGATGCCCTGCAAATTATATGCGCGCAAATCAACCAGATTCGCCAAAATCAAAAAGATTCCTCTTTTATACTCATAACACACAACCCAAAACTTCTCGATTATATTACCCCCGATTTTGTTCATATAATGAAAAATGGGGAAATTATTAGATCTGGTTCAATGGACCTTGTAAAAGAAATTGAACAAAGGGGTTTTGAACATTACGGGCAATGATCATTCTACCTGTTGTACACCGAACCTCTCTCTTAGAGAAGGACGTAGGTCTTGAATCGCATGCCCTCGAATCTCCTCTATCTCTTTTTTTAACTCCTCCACTGTTTTTTTTGTATTTTCTTCAATAAAAGCTTGCGCTTCAGCTTTATCATCTAGAAAAGTTTTATAAACCTCCGTCTTAGGCCACTCGTTTTTATAATAATAATCGAATTTTTCTCTAAGCGAACTTAATTTGTCTAAAAGCCCTTGCAAAACAGGTCTATGATCATCTGGATTGGACTGAGTCTTGTCACAAACGTCCTCCAATTCCTTTATTAGAACCTCAAGATCTGCTGAAGGGTAATCCCGCATCGCTTGCTTTGTACGATCAAGCTCTTCCTTTAATCTGCCAGCATCGCAAGAAGAGATTACAAATGCCTCAGAGTTATCCCGAGAAAAAGTTCTAAATGAATTTTTCAATATTGAAATTACAAAGAGAACACCATCGGGAGAAGGCCATCCTGCCGGTAGATCAAAAAAATACGAATACTCTATGTCCCGTTCCGTATACCCGAGCAAAAATCCCATCAGGTAGGCATTCCTGTTTACACCCTTATTCCTTACACCTGAACAGTGGAGAGCCAAAATATAAGCATTTTTTTCAACGCCCGGATTATTGATATATGCAATTGGGTCATTGCTATAATCACAAGGATCCTCGGATTGTGCTGTTGGCGCACTAAAAATTTTTATAGGAGCATTTTCCTGGAAAATATAATCTCGAATATCTGGTTTAACAAAATCTTCGAGAATAGGAAGCCAAACAATATTTTTGCACCCTGCTAACAAAAATACAGTATCTTTATCTAAACTATATTCACCTGAAGATGCATAAGGATCAATATTTGTTTCCCACAAAAGTTTGGGGTCATAGAGCCCCTTGATTGAGCTATTGGGCATGTATTGGTCGCAAGAGGTAATGTTATAGGATTGTCTTATATACTTTTTCAATTCCTCAAATGAATGACCTTGTTTTACCATCCCAAACGCAAAAAAAACCCAAAATATGAGGCCAACAAAAAATAATCCCAAACATACCGTAAGCAATTTTTTTGAAAACATGCCACGCCCCCTAGCTTCAATTACCCACAAATCTCCCCGCACTCCCCAAACCGGAATGTTTTGACTTCAACGCACAAAATGCGCAACCAACGGCCTAAGTACCCCCTTGCGACCCCTCCCTGAATTTGAAAGATAAGCCAACGAGCTAAAACAGAAAACAAGAATAGTTAACAAAAATAAAAATTTTTTCATAATTTTATTCCCCGGTTTTTCTATGCAACAAAAACGCAATCCCTACGCCAAACATAGCCAGAAAAATTGCCGCAAGTATTCCAAGAATTACTACTGTAACAATGTTTTTATACCCACCTTCGGATTTAATACGCTCTTCAAGCCTTCTTTCTAATTCTTTTTCCTCAATTCTTTTTTCAAGTTCGCGAATTCTCTCCTGATCTCTTTCCCTTTGTTCCTGGTCCAAACGGGCCTCAACCCTTTCACTATGGTCAGATGATGCTGCTGCACCAATCATTGTACCAACAGCCAGACCACCCAAAGCCCCAGCCGCAACTGCTCCACCGTCATGCCCACACTTTACAGGACAGGTAAACACCAGGCCCGACATTAATAACAAAATTTTCTTATCCATTATCTATCCCCCAAAAAATAATTTATAATTTTGTGCACAATTTTTGTATTCCCTGTATTTTATTTTATGGAGGTGCGTAGATTTTAGTCAAGCAAAAAGGATTTTTATGCAAAACATAATTCAAGATTTGATTAATCAAGAACTGGAACGCCAAGAAACAACTTTAAACCTAATTGCATCAGAAAATTATGCAAGTAAGAATGTTTTAAATGCGGCAGGATCAGTTTTAACAAATAAGTATGCAGAAGGATACCCCGGAAAACGTTATTACGGAGGATGCCAGATAATCGATAAAGTTGAAAATATCGCAATCGATTTGGCAAAAAAAATATTTGATGCTGATCATGCCAATTTACAACCACATTCCGGCTCAACCGCTAATTTTGGGGTTTATTTCAGCCAACTTAAATCCGGAGATACAATTTTAGGGATGAATCTTGCTTCAGGCGGACACCTTACACATGGACATAAAATTAATTTTTCAGGATGCATCTTTAATGCCGTGGGATACGGAGTAAATCAAGAAACAGAGGAACTTGATTACGATGAAATTGAGATGCTTGCAGCTCAACATAAACCAAAATTAATTATTGCAGGTACCTCTGCTTATTCAAAACTTATTGATTACAAAAAATTTGCAGATATAGCAAAAAAACATGATGCGAAACTTTTAGTGGATATGGCACATATTGCCGGTTTGGTAGCGACAAAACTAATCCCAAGCCCTATTCCACACGCAGATTTTGTTAGTACAACAACACACAAAACACTACGCGGCCCTAGGGGCGGTATGATTATGTGCAAAAAAGAGTTCGCGGCATCCATAGATAAGGCAATCATGCCGGGAATTCAAGGTGGACCGCTGATGCACATCATTGCTGCAAAAGCCATCGCTCTCCATGAAGCCCTAACTCCGGAATTTAGAACATACCAGGAACAAGTTTTGAAAAATGCCAAAGCTATGGCTAAATCTTTTTCAGACCTTGGATATAGAATTATATCCGGCGGAACAGAGACACATGTATTCTTAGTCGACATAAAGAGCCACAAAGATTTTGACGGCCATGTTTCCGGAAGAGATGTTGAGGAACTGCTGGAAAAAAATTGTAACATAACCTTAAATCGAAACATGATTCCATTTGATACACAAACCCCAACCAATCCGAGCGGAATACGCGTTGGAAGCCCTGCAATT
>CAZSLQ010000025.1:10174-13016 GCA_964607885.1 uncultured Pseudomonadota bacterium | reverse complement strand
AAAGATCGGAGGAGGGGGTAAGTAGCGCGGAAGATGTTCAAGAGGTTGTTGATGTTGTACCTACAACCGGAGGACAGTTGGATGTTACAGCTCCAACAGGGGGGCAACTGGAAGTAGTGGAAGCCCAGGGGTTTGTTTCAAGAGAAGATGGGCGAAATATAACCAATATACTAATGCCTGTTATGATTATGGGGATGAGTGGACTGCGAATTGCAGAAAGGGAAGAGGAACGTCATGGTTCCGGCAGGCCTGTAGCAAAGGGGAGTGAAGTTGTTATTGAGTTTGAGTCAAGTATAATTCAGCGAACACATGATTTAAAATCTTATTATAATCCTGAAACTAAGACTCTGGATTTGTCTCGTCTTCCAATTAAGCGTTGCGATGAAACTTTAAAAAGGCTTTTTTTCGGTTCGGATGAAACTCCAAACGGTAAGCTTTTTCATTTTCTTGAGTCTGTTCCCGTGGAAAATTTAATACTCGAACAGATGGGACTTAAGGAGATACCCGCATATATAATTACATACGCTTTGGCCAGTCAGACATTACAGTATGTTTCATTAAAGTATAACGAATTTAATCTTCCCGGTGTTCCAACTTCTTCGCTTCATTCGCATAGACCTTCCGATTCCTCCAGATTTGTGGCACCCTCGGTTGCATCAACCTCTGCGGATACAAAACCTACCCTGACTGTTCCTGAGGTTACGACAAAACCAAGGTCAGGTTCAGCTGGGGCTGCTATGGCTGCGGCACAATTCACTTCAGCTTTTTTACAGGATCTGATTCCCAAAATGGTTGATCAGGCTATAAAGATCCAAGGTGCGGAAGGGGCCCAAATAAAAATTTTTAAAAAAATTATTGAGATTCATGAAAATCTGCCGCCTATTACTATAGTTGATCAAAGAGTTTTATCTGACGTTCAGCCACAGCCCGGCAAAAGAGCGCAGGTGATGACTATTTGCAGAGATGTTACAATTGGTGTTCTTTCATTAGCTGCAGGTCTGATCCCGTTTGTGATATCTTATCTCATGCAAGAGGATACGTGTAGCTGCTAATGTTTTTAATTTGGGGGGATTTATATGAAAAGTTTTATTAGACTTATTACTTTACTTATTTTATTTGGTAGTCAAGTCTATTCAATGGAAAATTTAGATGATGATGGTGCCGGCACCAGTGCGGCCGTCAGGCCCGGTGGGCAGGTTTTGGAAGCGGTTATAGTGGATGTTAGCGGTAAGACCCCTTCTACCGAGGTAGAGATAACAAGGTTAGATTCCGGTAAAAAAACTGAAAGTGGTATTGTACTTCAGTATGAGCCTATTCGAATTAGAAAGACATTTGATTTAAAACAGTTTTATGACGAGAGGACAAAAACACTAGATTTATCAAGCTGCAGATGGGTTGACTGTGAGAAAACCCTGAAGGTTCTCTATTTTGGAAAGGACTCGGTTACTACCGGTGCGTCTCCTTCCGGACCGCTTCTACATTTTCTTGAAACGGTTCCCGTGGAAAATTTAATACTTGAACGAATCGGGCTTAAGGAGATTCCTACATATATAATTACATACGCTTTGGCAAGTCAGACTTTGCAATATGTTTCATTGAAGTATAACGATTTTAAGCTGCCGATATCCGGTACTTTTGGTGCATCCGGAAGTACTGATACGGGGCGATTAGGGGCTGCACCGGCACCCGCAGCGGCACCTGAAAGACAACGCATGTCGGTTCCCGAGTTTCCGGTAAAACCGGTAGTCGGGTCGGCAGGGGCTGCTGTAGCTGCGGCACAATTTACATCAACTTTTTTAAAGGACTTGATTCCAAAAATGGTTGATCAGGCAATAAAAACTCAAGGTACAGGAGGTGGGTCTCAGGTAAAAATTTTTAAAAAAATTATTGAGCTTCATGAAAATCTACCTCCGATTGCTATAGTTGATCAAAGAGTTTTATCAAAGGTACAGCCTCAGTCTGAAAAAAGAACCCAAGTGCTTGCTATTTGCAGAGATGTGACAATTGGCGTTCTTTCGTTAGCCGCAGGACTGATTCCTTTTGTGATATCGTATCTTATGCAGGAAGACGTGTGTAGCTGTTAATTTTTTGACATAGTTGACTTACGACAGATCCCCTTTTTAAAATTAAATAAATGTTTTTTAAAAAGGGGATCATTATGAAAAGAGATTTTAGATTATATATTTTATATTTTTTGATTTTGAATTTTGCCTCGGTAATGGCTCAAGTGGTTTATACGATTCAGAATCCTGAGGCGCATTCTGGTAAATTGTTTTGGGTTCCAGTGGATGGGGATAAAGTTTTGGTTAAAGTTATCGACAGTTCAAATTCTCCGAAAATTATACAACAATCTGATGGAAAATTGGCTCCAAATTTTGAATATACTTTACCATCTTTTTATCAGGGACAAAAACCGATTCCAAATGGATTATTTCATTTCTTTCAAGACAAGGATACAAAACTTAACAGTGAGTATGTGTTAAGATTTTATCCTAAGTCAGAGCGCACTTTTATTTGGAGTAAGAGATATAGCGATTACTATGGATATTCCAATTTGTGGCATAGGGTGTACGATCCTAAAGGCAAAGATCCGCATCCATTTAATTTTAAATTGCAAGATCCGGCAGGGCAAGTTACGGATTTGGAAACCATTAAAGCAGGTGCAGGCGGAGGTGCGGCCGCCGGTGCTCCCGGTGCTGGGGCCCCTAAAGTTGTCCCTGGAATGATTTCTGGTTTTGAATGGGCTGGTGAATCTGGTGGATGGATTTTGGCTAAGCCTAAAAATTGTACTGATGTAAATCATATTCGTCGAAGAGGTGAAAAAGGCATATTTAAATATGTG
>CAZSLQ010000025.1:8337-10164 GCA_964607885.1 uncultured Pseudomonadota bacterium | reverse complement strand
ATAATACTCGAAGAATTCAAAAAAGTAAAAAACTTGGATGAAAACGAGTTTGAAGGCAAGAGTCAAGGTGACAAACTTAAAGTTTTTGAAGGAACAAGAGTTGAGTCCGACAATAAAGTTAATTGCGGTACAGTCGGTCCAAAAAAGTTTAAATGCGGAACAATTAATTTTTATAAAGTTGAAGATCTTATAAAAGAAGAAGGCTTTTCTTCATCAGGTAAAAGACCATCTTTTAATATTATTTACTATCATATGAGCAACATGAAAGAGGCAGGGAAGCCCAATAACTTTACCGGCCAAAGAAATTTCAGAAGTTTTGCTGATGTGAGAGCTCTGCAGGCAAGACCTGAAAATAAAGATGCCGTTTTCCAACTTGCATCCAGACCAAACTGCCTTGAGGGTGGAAGGGTTTACAGGGGACAAGATTTTGCTGAAATTATGGGAACCTTTGCTGTTCAGGGTGAAGAGGCAGCTTCCTCTGCGTTTCCCGGTGGTTGTGCAAGAATGTTTGTTGAAATTCCTAAAATCGCAAAAGATGATAAAAATAATAGGGCAATTAATATATTTAAGCATACAAACCTTCGTCAGTATGTGACTCCAGGGGGAGATATAAGTGGGTATGATGTTTCAAAATTGGATAATACAAAAGATTGGGAAAATAATTTACTGATTTGTTTTCATGAAGGGATAGCGGTTACAACCGGATTTACTTGTGTTCATAGGCCGGGTGATTTGAGACGTGACGTTCCTTTTTTCCCACAAAAAGATACGCAAATAGATTATAACTCTGCAAATTGTAATGAGAAAGTTGATGATCCAAATGATCAGTTGATAAACCAGGTTCCTGTATGTGCTTTGAATTTAAAGCATTTAAACCCTGTGGATGAGCCGCATAAAAAATATTCCCAACAATTGCTCAAAGCATTTTACACAGGAACCATCTTGTCAGCAGTTAAGCATGGAAAATACAAGATATTTTTGACAATGGTTGGCGGGAGTGCGTTTAAAAATGATATTAGTTGGATTGTGGAAGCAATAACGGCGCAAGAAGAATATATAAAAAAATATGGGCTGACTGTTTATGTTGTATTTATGGATTGGCCAAATAATTCGGCAGCTGCAACTTCACGTCGACCTCTTTATGACATGGTCAAGAGAATTGGTGGCAATACATTAGAATTAAAAATTCAAGAAATAAGTCCAAATCAGGGCAATGAATTGGTGGAGTGGCATTTTTATAAAGATGGAAGCGAAACTAACTTTGCGCAACAAGAATTAGCTAGTTTGGCAAATAACCCTGAAGCATTTGATGCTTTGGTGTTTAGTGAAATTTTAAAAAATCCTTTACAGTTTGAGATGCCGCTAATTAACGAAACGTCTTTTTCGTTGGCAGGAGAATCTTTAAGTGCAGGTATTGATACTAGAGATTCTAAATTCGGCAATACTCGTTTGTATGATTCGGTTGCAGAGGATAAAATAAAAGATGTGGCATATCTTCTGGGACGAGGTGCTGATACAAATATACCAAATATAGTAGGGGCGACCCCTCTTGCTTTTGCCGTTTCTCAAAGAAATAATAAAATTGTAAAGATGCTTTTGTCCGCAGGGGCAAACGTTAATAGTGCTGATGATGAAGGAAATACTCCTTTGCATAATGCTGTTTCAACAGGAAGATTAGAAAATGTAAAAACACTTTTAGACGCGGGGGCAAACAAGACTCTGAGGAATAAAGATCGAAAAACTCCGTTGGATGTTGTTCAACAATCTGTTGCCTACGAAGAAATTATAAAGTTGCTTGGAGGAGTACCGGCAAAACCACAGCCAGTG
>CAZSLQ010000025.1:3703-8255 GCA_964607885.1 uncultured Pseudomonadota bacterium | reverse complement strand
CCAACCTCAACCCCCATCGCCCGGAGCTCAGCCCGGTGCTGCGGGCGGGCCAGCCAAATCACAACTTCAACCAAAACTTGCTCAACTCAAAACCAATCTTGTGGCATTGAAAGATAAACTTGGGCAGTTGAGTGGAAAACTTGGTCAACTTAAAGGCAAGCTCGGGCAAGGCAGGCCTGCAGACCCTGGTGCCGGAAAGGGTGCCGGTGTTTTAGCAACTAAAGACATAGTTGAAAAAATTTTTGCAGAGGCAAAGAAGAAGGTTGGCGATGTGCCAAATGTGAGTGCGGTGTTAGTGGAGAATGCTGGAAATAAATATAATTTTGATACTAAAATGCAATCAATAGTACATTTAAATTGGTTGAAAATGAACTACAAAAAAAACTTATCTGAACGTTACAAAGGCTTACTTGGTTTAACACAAGAAGGAGGTCCAGAGAAAGACTTAACTTTAGATGAAATAATTCAAACAATTGCGGAAAAAAACGATGAATTTGTCAAAGTTGCACAAAATGTTTTGGCAAAAGAAACGGAAAATAAAGATGATTATTTTGTCTTTTATCATTCATGTCAATGTGGCCCAATAGTAGTTTTATTCGAAATTTATCAATTTTTGTACTCATGGGGTATGATGAAGAATAATCAACCTTTGGCATTTCGTTTTTTTGATATAAATATGGAAGAAAAAAAGGACAATGTTATAAAAAATTTTAACATCTTAAAGGAAAATACTAAGAAGATTGAATTCATTGGTGAAGATACTTATTTAAATAAATATTCATATAAGTATAAAGATGATACTGGAAAAGAGTATAAAGAAAAAGGTGCCAGTGTAGACATGATTGAGCCATTTGTAAATTTTTTATTATCAGTAAATCTTGCGTTTTTTGGTAACTATGGCAGAGAGGTCGAACAAACATTCCATTATTTTAAAGAAGGAGGATCGATAACACCGATTGCTGTAGATAGAGCCCAAAAAATTTTACAACCAATATCCGAAAGGCTAAAAATTCCAAGTTTTAACGATAAGATGACTAGGATTATTAATGAGTTTATTGACTTACCCGAAGTTAATGAAAAAAATGCATTGGGTAATTTAGTAAAGAAAGGGGCCTTGTTCCAAATTTTTATTAAAAAAAATGAAGTTGATCAGGTTGCATACTGGACTTTGGATGGGGGTTTTATTCCTGAATATACCTATTACACAAAAGATTTTGAGTTACTTTCTATTGGGATGTTGCCCCGAAGTCCTACTACCCCTGAAGAAAAAGAAAAATCTTTTAAATTAAAATTATCCCCATTTGTTGAAAAAATATCCAGTTTACTTGCAATGTACCTGAATAAACCCGATGAGCTTAATGAACGTGTAAAAGTTTATTTTCAAAATCGTCATCAAGGTGACGCCTACTTTCTTGATCTTGATAAACTACAAGCCCGAATTTGGCTTGCATCTCCATATCTGTATAATCCTGAATATACCAAAATTTTCCGTTACAGCTTGATTGATAAAAAAGTTTTTGATGATCTACATAAAAAACTTACCAAAGCATTTGATGAATTAATAAAAGAATTTATTGCTAAAAAAGTAGCTGGTGAAAAATTTGAAAATTTACCAAAAGCTTTTAAAAAATTTATTGATGAAAAGATAAAAGATATAAAAGCAAAAGGGCAGCTGGCGTATAACTGTTTTTGTGATACGGCAGCTGCGTGAAATTATAAAACAATGATTTTGGATAAAAATGTTTAAGCTTTTAAAATGCTTTTTGATTTCAATTTTATTTTTTAAAATTGTTTTGCCGATGGAGCAAAAAGAGATCCAACCAAAACTTGCTCAGCTCAAAACCAATCTTGTGACATTGAAAAATAAACTTGGGCAGTTGAGTGAAAATCTGGTAGAGCTGAAGGAGAAACTTGAGCGTTATTATAGTTCGGCTGGAGTACCTAAGAATCCCAAATCTACAGAGGAAAAAATTGGGTCAGAAGGGACGTTGCAATTTGTTAATCTTGCATACCTAATGCAGGCATCTTCAGGGTACAAGAAAAGTTCATCAAAGCCGGCGTTTAATATTATTGTCTTTAATACTGCAGCTAATAAATTTAAAAAATTTGCGGATGTTGCACAGGTTATGGCAAATAATTTAAATAATAATGCGGTTTTTCAGTTTGCTTCAAATGATGATCCAACTTGGACAAGCGGAGGGGGGCAAGCTAAAGCTATTTTGGCCGCAACCCAAGCAGCAGCTCAAAGACGTAATAAAATAAAAGATTTGGAGCCTTTGCAAAAAGCATCACTTAATACGAGATATGAAGATTCTGTGGATATAGATAATATTTGGATTGGAATTCATTCAAATATCAGAGTTGCAGGTGTTGCGGATCCTCACAAAATTAATTTAATTCTTGTTGCGGCAAGAGATCCAAGTTATGGAGGCTATGGAGTTCCGCATACTGCGAATTGTCTTAAGGTTGCATACGAAGGAACATTACTTGCAGCGGCAAGCTTAGGAGCTCCGAATGTATTTTTAACGTTTATGGGTGGGGCCATTTTTGCGAGTGCAAATCCAAGGAGGGTTATAATAGGTGAGATGGTCAGTGCTGTTGACTTGTATGTGAAAACATTTGGGTTAAATGCAACTTTAATTTATTGGTCAAAAGAAATTCCAAAAGATATTTTACCGGTTACGAAAAAAATTGGCGGATATGTTTGCTTTTTTGAAAGCGAGAGTAAAGTTACTTTCATAAAATATCCCGGTGGTGATAAAGCTGGGAGTGATGAAGATATAACAAAATTGACAGAAGAACGCATAAGCCAAAAGCTTTTTGGTCCGGTAAAGTAGTTTTAGATCTGCTTTTTTACTTAAAATTCAGGGGAATTTATACGTTTTATCCTGATGTATTTAAATAATTGTAAAAAATGCAGTGCGATTGCATTTTTTACAAACTACACCTCATCATTTAAAATTTTGCTTCTGTAGCTTTTCATTAATTCAACCATGTGGTTGAGGTTGTGAATTGTTGCAAGAGTGTATACTGAAAGTTCGTGGGCTTTGAATAAATGACATAGATATGCGAGTGAGTAGTTTTTGCATGTGTAGCAGTTACAGTCTTTTTCGATCGGTCCAAAATTTGTGCCATTTCCACTTTTTAAAATTCTCATAGTGCCCTGTTTTGTGAAAAGCTGGCCATGTCGAGCTGCTTTGGTTGGATGCGAGCAGTCGAAAGTATCTATTCCCAGTGGAATTATTTGATGAATTGATTCCAAGTCCCCGATGCCAAGCAGATGGTTTGGTTTGTCGGTTCTTAGCCTTGGCATCAAAAATTCAAGTAATTCAATCATTTGGTCTCTGGTTTTACCCAGGCTGCCGCCAATCGCATAGCCGTCAAAATTTAAAGAGGATAAATATTCACAACTTTTTTTACGTAAATCCTGATCAAGACCCCCGTGGATAACGGCGTAGAGTGCCTGATCGTTTGGATTTTTTAAATGCTCGTCCAATGAGCGTTTTTCCCATCGGTGTGTACGCTCGAGAGAGCGTTTAAGTTTAGCAGGATCCGTATGATACCCCGGGAGCTCGTCAAAACAGACTATCATGTCAGCACCGATATTTTTTTGTGCCTGAATTGATGTTTCAGGTGTGAGTAAAACTTTTGTGCCATCGCGGTACGACCTGAAAAGTACTCCATCTTCCGTTATTTTTAAAACACTGTTGTCATGTTTCTTTGTTCCATTACTTTTAAGCTCACTATGTACTCCGCCGTACATAAGGCTGAAAACCTGAAACCCTCCTGAGTCCGTGATAATTGGTAAAGTGCGATTAATGAATTTGTGCAAGCCTCCTGCTTGCTTGATAAGCTCTGATCCGGGCTGCAGCATTAAATGATATGTGTTGCAGAACATCATCTGGATGCCTATTTGTTCAATTGCTTGGTTATCAATGGCCTTAAGAGTTCCATTCGTTCCGACTGCAACAAAGTTGGGTGTGTCAATTGTCCCATGTGGCGTATGTATCCTACCTACACGAGCACGGGATTTTTTTGATTGATGTATGAGCTCAAATGTAAACCGATTTATCATTGCCGGACACCTTTGAAAACCGTTTTTGCAAATTGTATGAACGGAATGGCGATTGCGATCGCTATTATTTTAATTAAAAAGCTGAACAGAATTATGTTAGTTGTACTGTGAACCATTCCGTACAGAGCAGCAAAGCTGAATACGATCGTATCGATAAATTGGCTCAATAAGCTTGTTATTCCCGCACGAAATGCAAGATATCTACCGCCAAATACTTTTCTGAAAAATTTAAATATAAAAATAGAAGAACTTTGTGCTGTCAGATATGCAAGTATTGAGGCTACCGTTATCCTTGGCATGAAACTTAAAACTGCATTGAAATTTGAATGCATGGTATCAAATTGGCTGGATGTGTATGCTACTTGAAAATGGCTTAGTATCAAAAAACAGACTAAAAAGAAAAAGCTTACATAAATCGCTTTTCTTGCCTCTTTTTCTCCGAAAAACCCCTGCAGAAGGTTTAGGCTTAATCCTGAT
>CAZSLQ010000025.1:3043-3693 GCA_964607885.1 uncultured Pseudomonadota bacterium | reverse complement strand
TCCGACGATAAAAACATCGGTGCAAGTGACGTTTAGCCCGAAAAGTACTATCTGTTTTGTTACAAAAAGATTAGCAATTATGAACTGTAGCGCAATGTTTGTGACAATTGCGCAGCGCCCAAGGCCCAACGCTCCTAGGCCCATAAGTGTTACGAAAATGATCTGTAGAAAGAGTATAATTTCGTTTAACATATTAATGGTAATCTAGCAGATTTATTGTAAAATGGCATTTTAGACTGATTTTATTGAATATTTATGAGTTTTCGGTACTCTTTTTAGTGTCGATTTAACATTCTAGGATATTATGTATAAAGACTTTTTAGCAGGTTATCAAAAGATTTTTCAGGACAAACGGTGGATAACTACTTCGAACATTCTTACGTTTTCAAGAATAGTTATTTCTCCATTGATAGTGTTCCAAATTTATCGCCAAAATTGGAGTATGGCATTTGGCCTTTTTGTATTTGGTGCAATAACCGATCTTTTAGATGGGTATTTGGCTAGGCTTTTGAATATACAGACGCATCTTGGCCGTGTGCTTGACCCTTTGGCTGATAAGATTTTTTTAATCTCTCTGTTTTACTCTTTAGCTTTCATTAGCTCTCCATCATTTCATATCCCATCATGGTTTGTTTACCTGATACTTTTCA
>CAZSLQ010000025.1:0-3014 GCA_964607885.1 uncultured Pseudomonadota bacterium | reverse complement strand
GTCCTATTTTATGGGGTAAGCTTACAACATTGTTCCAAATTATCTTTATAGGTTGGATTTTTTCATGTTGTTTTTTCCGCTGGATACCGCAAAGAACCTATAATGTCAGTCTGATTTTACTTGCATCATATTCTGTCTTTTCCCTACTGCAGTATGTAAGGGTGGGGCTGGGTTATCTTAGAGGTTGAAAGATTTATCATGAAAAAAAGAGTTTTAATATTTTTATTTTTATTTTCCGGTGTTGTATCTGCTCAAGATGCTCAACAGTTTATAATCAAAAAAAGTAATCCAATCGGTTCTATGTCAAAAAATCGGTTAAAAGAAGAGATTGGGAATATTACTCGGCAGGCTTTTAATTCAACAACGAGGTTGGGAAAAATTATCGGAAATGTTAAAATCAATTTGTCACAAAGACATGTTGGTTTCTATCAGGTTGAAAATGGAATTCTTGCCTCCCAAGTAGGTAAGAGTGACGGTATGCTACATGTAGAACTTGCAGAAATCCAAGGGTGCTTTTCTGAGGTGATTTCCAAGTTAGTTGAGAATGGGAAATTTTTTAAAAAGGCTTCCAGGTCCGATCTGAGAGACTTTTTAACGTTGATGCAAAAGCTCTCCGGAGATCTTAATAAGCAGGTTACAGAGTTTGACTTGTTGTCCGGTACTGTTGCAAATGAGGGTGAAGCGGCCAGCCTATACGGTAAGATCAAATGCCAATTTGTAAGTTGCGCCGATGAATTGAAAAAAGTTCAGGAAAAAATTCAAGGGTCTAAGTGCTTAAAGTAGAAAACCTAAAAAATATTTTTATTGTCACGGGCGAACTCTCGGGTGATTGTACTGCTGCGTGGTATGTTAAAAAATTACAACAGCAGGGGCCAGATTCAAAGTTTTGTGCCGTTGGAGGTGACAATCTTAAAACTCTGGGTGTTACTCTTTATAAACGCTTTGAGAAGCTAAACGTGGTCGGTATTGTAGAGATTGTAAAGCATCTTCCGGTTATTTTAGGTTTTCTGAATGAACTGACCAAATATATTTTAGATAACAAATTTGATGAGGTAATCCTTGTTGATTTTCCCGGATTTAATTTAAGGCTTGCAAAAAAGTTGAAGTCTGCCGATCCGAGTATAAAGATTACTTACCTGGCTCCACCGCAGATGTGGTGTTGGGGTGCTTGGAGAGCAAAAAAGATAAAAAAATATTGTGATAATGTGGTTGTGCTTTACCCGTTTGAAGTGGAGTGGTTTAAGCATAGAGGTATTAATGCGCAATGGCACGGTAACCCTGTTTATGACAAGTTAGAGCCGTATTTTAATCTTACGCAGCAAAAAGAGAAATGGATTGCATTGGTTCCCGGTTCCCGTAAGAATGAGATAGAGAACTTTTTACCCATTTGCTCCGAAATTATTAAATTTTTTTCAAATCGATATACCAATGTAAAGTTTGTTATCCCACTTGCAGGTTCACTGCCTGAAGATTTTATAGAGCGGCAGTTTAAAAAAAATAATCTTGATATGTCTAACCAGAGACTAATTTTAGTTCGTTCTGAAGCCGAGAAATACAGCATTATGAGTAAGTGCTGCTTGGCTGTTACCAAGCCCGGTACGGTTAGTCTTGAACTGGCGTTGCTAAAAATTCCTGCGGTTATGATTTTTAAAATTTCATGGGTGACCTATCTTCTTGCTCGTCCGCTGGTTAAAGTTAAGTATATGTCTCTGCCTAACCTTCTGCTTGATGCTCCGATTTATAAAGAGCTTATTCAGTCGGATTGTAAGATAGAGCGTATTATCAAAGAGGCAGATAATCTGTTTTATGGTTTTGTTAAGCAGACCAATGATTATGTTATGAAAGTGAATAGGCTTCAAGACCTCAGAAGGTTGTTATCCGAGAAGTAATTATTCCAAGTCCCATGGAACTGCGATTATATCTTCTGTTATTCGATAGCATTCATTACCTGCATAAATAACAATTCCTTTTGCAATTCGGAGGTGTGGATAAGTTTCTTTGAAAGCTGTGATTCCCCTAATATCGTTCTTACTTATAGTAGTTGCTGCCTTAACTTCTATTGGATAGAAAACCCCGTCAATTTCAATAATTATATCAACCTCAGCCCCGGCTAAAGTACGCCAATGATAAAAATTTGGCATAATCTGTAAAGTAGCACAAAACCCTTTGATCATATTAAAGCAGTACGTTTCAAAAAAAGCGCCTTGCATTGGACTTGCCGCTAGTGCATCCGGCGAAGATATACGTTGTAGATAACATGCAAGTCCTGTGTCAGTAATCATTCCTTTGGGTTTGAGTGATAATCTTTTTATAGAATTCATGTGGAAAGGTTGCAACTCTGTCCATTGATATGTATGTGTTAAAAGTCTCAGCCATCGTTCCGCGGTCTTTGGTGTTATACCAAGTTCCCTGCCTAATTGTGAGAAATTGATTTCTTGAGCTGTAAGTGCAGCCAATAAAGAGATGAATCTTCCAAAATTTGAAAGATCTTCAATATTCTCTAAAAGACGAATGTCTCGTTGTACATATGTTTGGACATAAGAAGAAAAATAAGATGTAATTGCATTGTCTGGCAGGTCAATGATTCCGGGCATTCCTCCTTTCCAGACAGCTTCAATTCGTGTTGTTTTAATATCCATTCTTTTTAATTGATTGGTAAAAAAAGTATCTGGATTTTTAATGTACTGTAAAAACCAATTTTTCTCGCTATCAAATGCTGATTACATCTCATGAGGCGTCATAGGATTTACGTGAATTATCACAACCCTACCTGCTAAACTTTCTGAAACTGATTTTAAAATTGATAATTGCTGTGATCCGGTAAGAAAATACTGTCCTTTAGCATCTGAAAGATCAACAAAACGCTTGATTGATGGCAACAATTCCGGTGCAAATTGAATCTCGTCTAAAATGATAGGAGGTTTAAAATCGCTTAAAAAAAGGTCAGGGTTTTTTCGGGCGTTGTAAATATCTTGGATGGGGTCGAAAACAAAGGCTTTATTTTGAGGAAAAAG
>CAZSLQ010000024.1:14005-14259 GCA_964607885.1 uncultured Pseudomonadota bacterium | reverse complement strand
TATTTCCCGGATTTCTATCCGGATGATATTTTAAAGCTAATTTTCTATATGCTTTTTTTATCTCTTCCTGGGTTGCTTCCTTTGCCACCCCAAGAATTTCATAATAATCACGTTTTGACATAGTTTTATAAAACCTAAATAACTTGTGGTATAGAGTCTACATTTTTGATTAATATAAGTTTAGTGTATCACGCTTAAGTTCTGAATTCAAGATACCCTGAAAAAATGCCATAAAGACTGGCCGTGCCAGTCGA
>CAZSLQ010000024.1:10843-13973 GCA_964607885.1 uncultured Pseudomonadota bacterium | reverse complement strand
TGCTGGCTTGCCAGACGAATCTGCATAGCAGCGAAGACTGGTGCCGAAGAGGGGATTTGAACCCCTACCCCTTTTACAGGACTAGACCCTGAATCTAGCGCGTCTGCCAATTTCGCCACTTCGGCATTTGTTATAAGAATATCAGTATTTTTAGCTTTGGCCAATAGCTTTTTGTTGACCGGCCTGAACAAGCCTGCTACCATATTCTTTTCAGTTTTTGGGTGGGGTTGCTGTGAATATATGTAAGACTTTAATTTTTTTGTTTTCGGTTAGTTCTATTTTTTGTAGCCAACAAGATTACCGTTTAAAAATTAACAAAGAGATAGATCATCTAAAAAAGTCAAATTTTTTGTATGAAGCTTTGATAACAGAATCCGATGCCCCTTATTTAAAAAATGTTATCGATAAATGTATACGAAGATTTTCTGATAAAGCTGGAATTGACGAGGCTCCATCAGTATTTATCAACTGTAATCCTGAAAATTACGAATGCTATGATTTTTTTTATAGCGAATATTTAAAAGGCATTTTAATTGGAGATCGTCTTTTGGGAATTCTTTTTAGTAACAAAGTTTTTGAAAAATATTTTTCTGCCATGTTTGCTCATGAATATGGGCATTTTTTCCTAAAACATCGGTGTCCACCTGAGTTGGAAAAAGAGATTGAAGCTGATAAATTTGCACTTAGCGTTGCTGATAAACCGATAGATCTTCTTGAGGCGCAAATATTTCGTTTTATCTGTATATTTTTAATCCGAACGATGATTGAATCTTTTAAATTTGATAACTATACCGCGGAGCAGAATTCCGCCAAAATAATGCTAGACATTCTTGCTCTGAACCAGGGGTTAAAGATGTTTTACAATGCCAAAAGTTGGAAAGATGTAAATGATATTCTAAGAGCGACATTGCTTGAGGTCCGAAAGGATAAGCTTGTTGATACTTTTGCTTTTTGCTTAGAGCGTAAGGTTAATCAAGTATTGTATAACAAATCCTGGGCATCATGGTTTTGGGAATATCTTGAGTCGGATATCAAATCAGGTACAGGAGAGCTCCACCCATCTCCAAAGTACCTGAAAAAACTGTGTTAGAAATCTGCGTGTTTTGGATATCTTGGGAATGGAATTGAATCGCGGATGTTTTCAATTCCGGTGGAGAATACAACCAGTCTTTCAAAGCCAAGTCCAAAGCCGGCATGTGGAACAGATCCAAATTTGCGTAATTCGAGATACCACCAGTAATTGTCTTTGTTTAACCCCAGTTTATCCATTTTCTTAATCAAAATTTCAAGGTTGTCTTCACGTTGACTTCCACCAATAATTTCACCCACGCCGGCAACCAATACATCCATGGCGCGGACGGTTTTTCCATCTGCATCGTCTTTCATGTAAAAAGCTTTTATCTCTTTTGGATAATTGGTTAAAATTACAGGGCGCTTGCAGTACTCCTCAACAAGGTACCTCTCATGCTCAGACTGCAAATCGATACCCCATTGTACCGGGAATTCAAATTTTTTCGTTGCATTCTTGAGAATGTCGATTGCTTGAGTGTATGTTAAATGCTCGAACGGCGAGTTGACTACGTGTTGGAGCCTATTGATTAATCCTTTTTCAATATATTTGTCAAAAAATTCCATGTCTTGAGGACATCTTTCAAGAGCCGTTTTAATGCAATATTTTAAATAATTTTGTGCACATTCCATGTTGTCTTTTAGTTCAGCAAATGCCATTTCTGGTTCGATCATCCAGAACTCAGCCAGGTGCCTACTGGTATTTGAATTTTCTGCGCGAAATGTTGGACCGAATGTATATATGTCTGAAAGTGCGCAAGCGAAAGACTCTCCGTTAAGCTGTCCTGATACTGTTAAAAATGTTTCCTTACCAAAAAAATCTTGAGAAAAATCCACCTTTCCCCCGACCAGTGGAGGGGTGAGTGAATCAAGCGTAGAGACTCTGAACATCTGACCGGCACCTTCGCAGTCTGACCCTGTTATGATTGGTGTATGAACGTATAAAAAACCACGACTTTGGAAAAACTCATGTGTTGCCAAAGCAAGCGCATTCCTTACTCTTGAAACCGCACCGAATGTATTTGTGCGTGGTCTTAAATGTGCTATTGTTCGTAAGAATTCTAACGAGTGATGCTTTTTTTGAAGAGGATAGGTTTCAGGATCGCATAAACCTATGATTTCTACATTTTTAGCTTGTAATTCAAATGCCTGCTCTTTACCCGGACTCTCCACTAAGGTTCCCGAGATGCTTACAGATGCGCCTGTGGATAAATTTTTTGTTATGTCCTCATAATTGGGTAAATCTTGATTTACAATTATCTGGAGATTGTTGAATTGTGAACCATCGTTAACTTCAACAAATCCGAATGCTTTGGAGAATCGAGAAGTCTTTACCCAGCCTTTTATAGTCAGGTTTGTGCCGATATCTTTTTTCTTAATATGGCAAATTTTTACGCGCATATGCATCCAATTTTTTAGGGTTAAACATATAAGCTAATGTTAAATATCATAAGCTGTTTGAATTTCTGGTCAAGATTTGTGATAATAGATTAAAATTTTGGCACAAGTGAACGAAAGGAAAATTAATGTTAAGCAAAATTGTTCCTGGGCGCCAACCAAAGAGAACTGGGAAGTGGTTACCTCAAAAAAAATTTATCTGTGACAATGTTGGTTTTGTTGAACTGTTGGATGTTTTTGGAAGTGATTTGACAGTTGTTAATGCGGCAAGAGTTTCGTTTAACAAGGAGTCTGCATTTGAACCTATTCGAGATGGTTATGGCGATTCAGCCAAAGTTGTTGGGCATCGATTGTCTGCACGGGATCAAAGTTTAATCGAATACTTGGCCGAAAATAAACATGTAACTCCATTTTTTCATCCTCAGCTTCAGTTTAGAATTAAGATGCCGATTTTTGTTGTAAGGGAGTGGTACAGACATACGGTTGGGTTTGCAAGAAATGAGGTTTCTCGTAGGTATGTAACCTATGAGCCGGAATTTTTTGTGCCTGTGGAGTTGCGTAAACGTGATCCGAATGTTAAGCAGGGATCAAGTTCAGAAATTCATGAATACAATGATGAGCTGCTTTCAAATATTCGTAAGTCAAATCATAAGGTATTTGAACT
>CAZSLQ010000024.1:9639-10833 GCA_964607885.1 uncultured Pseudomonadota bacterium | reverse complement strand
AGGGAGTTTGTCCCGAGCAGGCAAGAATCGTTCTTCCACAATCTATGTATACTGAGTTTATTGAAACGGCAAGTTTGGCAGGATATGCGCGGTTGGCAAATTTGCGTCTTGACAGCTCGGCGCAAAAAGAGATTCGAGATTATGCACAAATAATTTCCAGTATGGTAGAAAAAATTTTCCCGGTCAGCTGGAGAGCTCTTGTCAAATATAACGAGTTTTGTGAAAGGAAAATCAGATGAGTATTAAGGCAGATAGCTGGATCAGGCTTATGGCTCGCACACAAGGTATGATTGAGCCTTTTATAGACGGACAGGTTCGTAAGACATCCTCTGATTCAACAAAGCTTGTTAGTTATGGTCTTTCGAGTTATGGTTATGATATAAGAGTTGCAGACGAGTTTAAAGTTTTCACAAACGTTTATAACTCGGTTATTGATCCTAAAAATTTTACTGAAAACTCTTTTGTTGGAATCAAAGCAGACATCTGTATTATTCCTCCAAATTCATTTGCGCTTGCTCGTAGTGTTGAATATTTTCGGATTCCTCGAAATGTTTTGACTGTTTGTCTTGGCAAGTCTACTTATGCACGCTGTGGGATAATTGTAAATGTGACTCCATTTGAACCTGAGTGGGAGGGCCATGTTACAATTGAGATCTCAAATACAACACCATTGCCGGCAAAAATTTATTCGAATGAGGGAATTGCACAGGTCATATTTTTCCAGGCAGATCAGGAGTGTGAAGTTTCATACGCCGATCGCGGTGGAAAATACATGAAACAACAGGGTATAACTCTTCCAAGAATTTAAACTAACAGGTTGCTTCCGGATAATTACAAACAAATAAGAGATCTGTCTTTTTAATTTCAACGTCAATTTTTATATCGAGCCAGGAATAGTAAGCATTCTCCCAATCCGTTTGTGCTGCATCCATCTCAATCTGTGAGATGTTACCTATCTCCAACTGTTGCTTTTGCAAAGTCAACTCATTTTTGGCTCGATCCAGGTCAAATTTCTTTGACTTGAGATTGTTTTGTGACTGAATTAAAGCGTAGTATGCCTGTTCTACTTCGAACTTTATCTGCTGTTTTGTCTGTTCCATATTTAATGTCTCTTTGAGCATGCCGGCGTGAAATTCGCTTTCCTGATAATAACTAACCAATCCATCAAAAAGATTCCAGCTAAAATTTGCGCTT
>CAZSLQ010000024.1:7307-9474 GCA_964607885.1 uncultured Pseudomonadota bacterium | reverse complement strand
AAATAGTGCTCAATCGGTTTTGCAAGAAGGTCGGATGTGTCATCTTTCCAAATCAAATCAAGTTTTATCTTATGGTACTTTTTATCTACGAATCTGCTGTCGATTTCCTTTATGCCCGAAATTTGCAGATCAACTGGCTGCCCCATAAAAAATTCAAGCCTCTTCTGCGAAACCATAGCACCTTGATAATAGTTATCAACTTTTGATAAGTCTTGCGCGTGTGTTGCTGTATTTTGCATCCAGTCACGCTTGTCTAGAAGATCAAGCTTGTTTGAATGCGCCGCCTTTTCATATGTCGAATCACTTGATTTTTTTAAAGATAGAACGGAGGTATTTTGTTGTTGAACCTTCCAGCACTCTAAAAATGCTTTTTCCACCTCATGACGAATTATATTTTTGGTTTGACTGCACAAAAGTTCGCTTACCTTTGTAGCCTTCCTTGCTTTTCTATACTGCTCAATTGGACCTGCAAAGCTGTAAATTAATTGGTTTGCAAGAAAGTCGACGTTGAGTACGGGATCGGTTTGTCCACGCGTTTGCGATAGATTTCCTGAAATTCCAAATGTTGGAATATAACCGGCTATTGCCTGTTTGCTACGCATCCTACTCTCTTCGATTGCATACTGATATGCCTTTAGATCGGGTTTATTTTGTAGCGCAATCTGGACAGCCTCATCCACAGTGAGCGTTGTTTTTTCAAGAAGTGGAACTTCTTGCTCTTTTCTTCCATCTTGAGATCTGATCTCTAATTTTATCTCTGACAACTCTTGTGGCTTGATGGATGGTAACTCTCGTTTCCTTTTTGCATGTAAATCAATACAAATTAATGATAAAAAAAGAAAGATATATTTTTTCATAAAAATCCTAAACATTTAAAATTTGTAAGACTTTTTCAAGCAGCATATCTGGTTGTAGTTTATACATACTGCTTTTTGAAGTGGTAGTTTTTTGAAAATTAGATCTATTCGATTCGATAGAATCTTGAAAGTTATAAACCTGTATTGCATTGAGCATATTTTCGTTTTTTAAAAAAGGACCCTGGAGTTCTTTATTTGTTGGGCCGAATATTCCGACTGTTGTTACATTTAAAAAGTCTGCCAGGTGTAATAGACCGGTATCCGGCGCAATAAGCATATTGGCCTTAGATATTAAATATGCTAATGCATTTAAATCCCATGAAGGGACTAAGATTACCGGCAAATTTTGTGCATTGCAGGTTTTTGCAATCTCTTTCGCTGCGGTCCCAAAATTTTGTCCGACGAGTAAAATTTTACATTCGGTATTTTGCCTGCTAAATTTTTTAATAAATTCAATCCAAAGCTCTTCAGGCCAGTGCTTTGTTGCCCATGTTGTGTTTGGGCAGAGTAGAATAAATTTGCTAATATTATTTGCGTCTAACAAGTTGTCTACAGACTGTTTGTCAGACTCATCAAAGCTAAGAGAGAAGTCTTTTTTTAATTCTTGAATCGTTGGACACTCATTTGTGTTTAAAAGTTCAGTGATGACGTCGCTTGCAACAGCTAAATTTTTTTGAATGATATTTTTAAAATCTGTGCAGGTATGTTTATCTGTAAACCATGTGCTAAAACTCGATCTTGCCAATTTTGGGCAAAAACCATACTTCTTGCCCTTTAAGAAATATAGCAAAACAGTTGTTTTGTGTATTCCCTGGAGATCAAGAATTGCATCCCACTTGGTTTTTCTAAGCTCTTTTAAAACTTCAAAAGAGCTTTCCCAATTTTTCATTTTTAGAAATTTGTCAGGCAAAACAAAAACATTATCAAGAAACGGTTGATTCAAAAGAAGGCTGGCTGCTTTTTTTTGAACAACCCAACTTATTTGCATGTTGGGGCAGCATTTTTTTAAATAAAACACGACCGGAAGTGAATGGATTACATCCCCTACCGCTGACACTTTTAATATTAATACTTTCACAGCGTTACATCTCATTGGAAAATCTATAAAATATATCTTTGTACATTTATTTTATAGTATTTTTAGTTTGGTGTAAGTTAAATTTTAAATATTTTAATAGGTTATTATATGGAAAATTGGGAGTTGCTCGTGTTTATATTTAAAAATAAAATTATCTGGTTGGGAATTTTGATTTTAATTTGCTTAGCAGTACTTTTTATATTTTATCGTAAAAGTGCTATTAAGCGTGCTA
>CAZSLQ010000024.1:6114-7297 GCA_964607885.1 uncultured Pseudomonadota bacterium | reverse complement strand
CATCCCGGAGTTTGATTTGCCGGCTGATAGAATTAAAAAAGTAGAGCTTAAAAACGGCATGACAGTACTTCTTTTCAAAACGAATACGGCTCCGAAAGTTTTGGTGCAGGTAGCATACGATGTTGGATCTTATGTTGAAACGTCGGGTGAGCGTGGTATGGCACACCTTATTGAGCATATGATTTTTAAAGGTACCGAGAAAATGTCAGAGGGTGATATTGATGCGATTGCTCGTAAGTATGGGGCAACGTATAACGCATTTACCTCTCTTGACATGACCAGCTATTATTTCGAGGCAAATAAAAGCAACTGGCAGCCATTTTTATCGATTTTGGCCGACTGCATGCAAAATGCCAAGTTTGATGAGCAACATCTGGCATCTGAATTGAAGGCTGTCGTTCAAGAGATAAAGATGTATAGGGACAATTTTTGGCGAAAGATTTTAGATAAAGCTGTTGAATTTGTTTTTCCGCCAAATCATCCGTATCATTTTCCTGTTATTGGGTTTCAGGAAGATCTTTTAAATTTAAAAGCAGAAAACTTAAAGAGTTTTTATAAAAAATATTATAGTCCCGATAGGGCAACTCTGTTTATAGTCGGAGATTTTGATGAGAATGAAGCAATCGCTCTTGCAAAGCAAAATTTTGAAAATATAAAACCAAACGGTGTTGCAAAGGTAAAAGAAATTCCTCCGGTTCTTGCTTCATTTTCTGCTACAAATTCCCGATTTTATGAAGAGGTTAAAAACAGCAAGCTTTGCTTTTACTGGTACATACCCGGCCTGAGGGACAAGAATGAGATTTTGTCATCAGCTTTGGATTTTTTGCTTGGTAGTGGTCAAAGCAGTAGACTTTATCGTAAGTTAGTTGATGAGAAAAAAGTTGCGATCTCTGTCTCAACGAGTGCCGTTAAGTTGCAGGATGGAGGTGTCTTTGGCATTTTTATAGAGCCTGTTGAAGGCAAAAATGATTACTGTCAATCATTGGTGGCCCGTGAATTGGTTAAGATTATTAAAAAAGGTTTTTCTGAACAAGAGCTTGTAAGAATGGTTAAAAATAATCTTAGAAGCTTTTTTTCTAGGCTGCAGAATTACAAAGATTTTACATACACATGGCTTAAATCGTATTTTGCGACAAGAGATGAGAAAGCAATTTTACAAAGGGTAAATCAGTATAAAAAAGTT
>CAZSLQ010000024.1:0-6104 GCA_964607885.1 uncultured Pseudomonadota bacterium | reverse complement strand
CGACTTCAAGATTTTGTTCGCGACTTCTTGGATCCGTTGTTTATGAACAGAATCGAGATTCTACCATTACCAGATGACAAGAAAAGTAAAAAGATGGAGGCCCAAAAGATATCAGATGATATTGATCAAAAAATTTTACAGTCGCATGGGCGAACTTCGGAGCTTGAAGCCCCACGATTGGTGAATTCTCTTAAAGATGCTCACCCATTTAATTTTATCTTTCCCAAGCCCGATCTTGAGATGACTTTGGATAATGGTTTAAAAGTTATCTTAAAGAAAAATTCAAGTTGGGGTCTAATTACCTTGGGATTGAAATTCAAGGATGCAGAGTATCTGTCTTCTGCAAAAGAGGGTATTTCTCTTGGACTGATGATGGATATACTGATGGAAGGAACCAAGAAATACTCCAAAGAGGAGAATGTGGAGTTTTTTGAAGATAATGGGGTTTCGTATCAGTTTGATACCTCCGGCGTTACCGTTTCAATGCTTAATCATGATTATGAATCCATTTTCAGAAGATTGTTTCATATTTTGCGTAAACCTACATTTCCCAAGTTAGCGTTGAATAAACTTAAGGACATTGCGATAAGTTCATTTAAGAGAAGTAAGGACGAGCCCTCTGAGGTTCTGACAAGAAAAATTAAATGTACGGTTTATAAGAATCATCCTTACGCATGGACCTTTGATCAGGCTATAGATGCCATTCAGAAATTAGGAACAGCGGATCTGTTACAGTTGCATATGCATTACGTAGCTGCGAATGGAATGATCCTGACAGTAGTCGGTGATTTTGATATCGAGAAAATGCAGGCAGTTGTTAAGGATATTTTCGAGAAATGGCCGGGCGACTCTTCAAAAAAAATAGAGTATAAAGCCGGTGAATTTACTCCTAAGGAACAGGTTGATGAGTATATGGTGCGAGACCAGGTTTTGATGGCCTTTTGCCAACCAAGCCCATTAACCGTTTACGATGCAGATCTGATACCGGTCAAGATGCTCAATTATATTACATTCTACTTTCTTGGGTCTCGTTTATATAGATTGCGTGAACAGTCCGGGCTTTTTTATAATGCTTTTGGTGCGTATGCGGCACTTGCGGGTAAAAATCAAGGGTTTGATTATATAGGGGCCATCTTGAGTGTAGAGAATCTTGGTTTTGCAGAAAAAAGCATTCATGGATTGGTTAATGATCTGATAAAAAACGGTGTAACCCAGAGAGAACTTGACGATGCAAGACAGCTTTACCTTAAGTCTTTAGTTGACCAGGTTTCCAGTAATAAAGATCTGGCTGAGGTACTTAATTATCTTGAGTCACTGCAGCTTGGATTTGATTATTATGATAAGGTTTTGGCAAGAATTCAGACTATGACGGTCAATGAGCTCAACGATATTGCTGCAAAATATTTTTCCATAGAAAATATGGCCAGAATTCGCGTGGGAAGAGTTGGAAGAAAATAAAGTAATATCTTTGTTATAATACTTTCATGGCATTTTCAATCTGATTTTTTGCCTCTTCATACGAGTCGGATCGCTTGAATTTTAAAGGTTTGCCAAATATTACTTTTACCGTACCTCGGCGGCGAGGTAGAAGTTTTCCGTATGGGGCGATTT
The DNA here is from genome assembly GCA_964607885.1 of uncultured Pseudomonadota bacterium. Lineage (GTDB taxonomy): Bacteria > Babelota > Babeliae > Babelales > RVW-14 > JBAZAX01. The sequence continues at coordinate 4,493 of CAZSLQ010000024.1, read as the reverse complement.
CTCTTGTTCCCTCAATTTTTACAGGAACAATTTCAGAATCCATCTCGACTGCAAAAAGTCCTGCACCCAGTTTTAACCTCTGAAGGTTGCCGTCAAGACTGATCTTGCCTTCAGGGAATATTACTATGGAATATCCCTGATCAATAAGTTTTCCCGTGCTTTCAAGTCCGGGGCGAATGCTTTCGCTTTCAAGGCGTGGCAATGGATAAGAGTTGAAGAATAGCTCTGCCAACCATGCAACTTTAGAATACTCTTCGTATAAGACGTCTCGTGCTGCAGAAAAAGCTAAATTTTTTCTGATTTTGAAAGGTAGGGCCATGAAAAGAACAAATGCATCCAAGTATCCAATATGATTGGGCATAACGATTACAGGTGCATGCAAATTTTCTAGATTATCCAGGCCTTGGACCTCCAGCTTTACAAGTATTTTGCCGATCAAGAATGATAAACCATGCCCCAAAAATCTTAACACTTTTGCCCAACAACTTCTTGGCCAGCGTTTAAGTGTTGGTGCTTTGGGGACGCCTACATTTTTGTTAACCAGCTCTTCTAGTTGTGCAACTGTTGTCTGTTGTGTAATTACCGTCTCGTCAACTGTTATGCCAAGCTCTAACTCTAGTCTCATAACTAACTCAACACGCATTAATGAGTCCATATTTAAATCTCGAATAATACGAGTATCAGGATTAATTTTTTCAAGTGCTACTCCAGAAATTTGGCTGAGTATTTGAATCACTTTGCTTTTGCCTGTTGTCACCTGTTTTGTGTGCTCTTGTTCTTGGGAAAGAATAACTTTTTTGACTTCGTCACGTTTAACTTTTTGCGTGGCTGAGCGGGGGAAGTCGTCCTCTTTCCAAATGGCCCAAGAATTAATTTGTTGATAAGATGCCAGATTTGAGTTGGCCTGATCTATGACTTTTTCCGGATTAGTATCTGAGTCAAGTAGTAAAACAGCTTTGATTTCGACATGCCCTTTTTTATTCTCAAGTCCCAAGACACAGCTATCTTTTACCCCGGAAATTTTGTTTAATTCGTACTCGATGTCCTCAGGAAATACATTTTGTCCTCCCGGGCCAAGAATCATATATTTTTTCCGACCTTTTAAAAACAAAAAGTTATCTTTATCAAAAAAACCCATATCACCCGTTTTGAACCATCCATCGGATGTAAAAGATTGTGCTGTTTTTTCAGTATCTTTAAAGTATCCCTGAGAGACATTGGGGCCTTTTATTAATATTTCACCGTCTTGTTCAATTTTAATTTCAACTTCGGTAAGCGCTTTGCCTACGGATCCGAACTTGTGCTCGGTAAATGTATTTAGTGCCACAACGGGGGATGTCTCTGTTAAACCATAACCCTGCATCACATATACGCCCAAAGATTCCCAGTCTCTTTCAATCTCTTGCTCTAGGGGAGCTCCACCGCTTGCGACCATGTCAAGCTTGCCTCCAAGCTTTTTGAGAACAGGATAAAATAGCATGCGGGATATACGTTTATTGTTTAGGCTGTACGACAGACTCATTAATTTATTTAATAAACTTAAGCGCCCCTTACGTTCTGCCGTTGTTTTTATTCTCTGCATAAAAACTTTTAAAAATTCAGGAACTGCCACCATTTTATTTATACGGTACTCGTACAGCAAGTCCGGAATTGCTGCATAAGAGTGCGTGTAAACAATATGTGCTGCATAAAATGATGCGAGCATGAGTCCTATTGTTTGTTCCAGAATGTGAGTGAGCGGTAAAATTGATAAGATTCTGTTCTTGCCGAAATCCAAGACAAGTACCTTGCTTATTGATTCAACATTAGAGTAGATATTTTTGTGAGTTAACAAAACGCCCTTTGGGTCACCCGTTGTTCCTGAGGTGTATAAAATTTCTATTATATCGTCTTGATGTAAATCTATTTTTTTAAACTCTTCAGCACAAAAATTCTCGGTTAGCTCGTCAATAAAATCAATTATACACGTGAGAATGGGTGACTCATACTTCAAGTAACGTCCGACAAACAGCATTTTTGCTTCTGTTTGATCTATTATCTTGTCAACCATCTTTTGGGTGCTTTGAACATTTACCGGAACGGCAATGCTACCGTTTAAAAGAACTCCCCAAAAAACACAGACCCAGAAGGGCGAGTTATGAGCAAAAATAACAACCTTATCCCCCTTTGTAATCCCTTGGGCTTGCAAAAAAAGCGCAATTCGGCATGATAAGTCATATGTTTGCTTGTATGATAGCCTTATGGTCCGGTATCCCATGCGCATTGACAATGCCGGAAAATTTGCATACTTTACAGAATTTTGTTCTAATATTTTAGTTAAAATCATGATTTTAATCTTTATAAAACAGGAAACATAAAATAACTAAACAGAAAAGTAACAGATTGTATTGAAGATTGGAAATATTTTTATGAGAAATAAAATTTTATATGTTGTAGCTGCGGGATCCGGTGGGCACATTTTACCGGCATTAACACTTTGTAAACGCTGGTTGGAAAATAACCCCGGAGCCAAAGTGGTTTTTTGGGGATCATCCAATCTGCTTGATCAGAAAATTATTTCAAAAAGCAGTTTTATTTCAGAAATCATAAAATTAAAAATTTCTAAATTTAGTTTCAAAAAATTTTGGACCTTACCGGTTTTATGCTTTCAATTGTTATATACCTTTTTTAAGAGTTTTTTTAGAGCAATAAAAGACCGACCTGAAAAAATAATAAGTACAGGTGGACTAATCTCAATACCTGTTTGCATCGGTTGTAAGTTTGCATTTATACCTGTTGAAATTTATGAGTTGAATGTAGAGCCGGGTAAGGCTGTAAAATTTTTGATGCCGTTTGCTAACAAAATTTTTACTGTTTTCAAAAAAACTAAGTCGTTGTGTAAAATTGCTGGTCTAAATTTTAAAAGAAAATGTGAGTTAACAAGCTATCCTGTCAGGTTTAATCAGAATGTTTTTGCGATTAATAAATCCCAGATTATTTACCAAATAAACAAGATTACTTCTCAGGAGTTTTCTTTTAACCGAAAAACCATTTTTTTACTTGGTGGGTCCCAAGGTTCTATGCTTTTAAACCAGGCGCTTAAAAATTTTTTAGAGCAAAACTACAAGCTTAATTCACAGATTCAGGTTATCCATCAGGCCGGAGGCGGTTCTATTGATGCCTGGCGATCTTTTTATCAAAATTTGAAAATTCCTGCAGTTGTTTTTGATTATAATGAAAATATTCAAAATTTTTATCTGTTATCTGATCTGATTATTTGCCGTGCCGGTGCCGGAACACTTTTTGAAATAGAGTTTTTCAAGAAGAAGTGTATTGTAGTACCGCTAGTTGCCGATTCAACTTCGCATCAGGTTTCTAATGCACAAGAGATGGCGTTGCAACATCCGGATCTATTTAAAGTTATCTCTCAGGAAGATTTGAGTTCTGAAGTTTTTTGGAATGCTTTTTTTGAGATTTGTTGGAATAAAGTTTCACCAATTTAAAAAGGTCTTGCCTGTGGTTTTCCGATGTATTATCCTGAACAGGAGTTTTTCTGTTCGGGAGTTTTATATTTAGGAGATAGGTGATGAAGTTTTTCATGCGTTTTTTTGTGAGCGTATTTTTTTTATATTCAGTTGTGCATTTGCACGCAGTATCACTTGATGGAACATCGAGCATTGTCTACAAGGATAAGAACTTTGTATTCCATGATGGAGATTTGGCAAAGGGCTTTGTTTCGTTGAGAAATGGGTTTACGGTATTACCTAGTGAAGGTGTTCGCCTAAATATTGTGATGCCCGTTTTTAGTGGTATGGATCTCAGAACAACCGGATCAATTACATTAGAAAACAATCTTGAATTGGATGCGGGATTAACGCTAAGTAGTGGTGGAATAATAAATGGGAATGGGTACTCTTTAATTTTGAACGGTGACCTTGTAATTCCGGAACTAAGTACGCTTAAAATTACATCTAGTTTGGCAATTGATGGAAATGGATATTCCATTTTAGTTGATAATTTTGGACAAATTTTAGTTGATTCACATTCTACATTGACGCTAAGAAATTTAGTTTTAAAAAATATGCAAAATTCATCGGGCAAGCCACCAATTGCGGCCTCAGGTGCTGATAGCAAAATCTCATTTGATAATGTGGAATTCAGATTCAACGATAACTTTTATTTTGATACCGGAAGTATGTTTGTTCACAATGATGTTTTGTATTCCGGGGAGTCTCAATTCTTTTATCGATCTCAACAACCATGTTACATTGCTCCTCGAAGTACTTTAATATTTGATAAAGATTCAACATTCTTCTATGATCCAACAAATACTAATTCTGCGCTTATTATCCAGCAGGACAAGACATCGGCAATCTACCTTGCCGGAGCAACTTTGCGAACAACTCCAACTGGGTTGGCCTTAACGGAAGGCAAGTTATTTGTTGATAATCAGGTAAAATTTGATGTGGGAACAAAGTTGTCACCCGTTGCAGTTCCGTATAAAAATTTTATTT
>CAZSLQ010000023.1:11666-14653 GCA_964607885.1 uncultured Pseudomonadota bacterium | reverse complement strand
ATAGTAAAATTATAATTAATGAATAGTAGTTTTTATATAATTTTTCTAATTTTATAGAGTTGTTTAATTTTGCAAAGTAACTGGGGAAATACTTTCCCTGGTCTAACCATCTTACAGTTGGGGCAGCAAATCCAACTTTTTGGCGATCTATTATCTGATCAGGCAAAATTCCGCGGCATATTTTCTTAAGCAGATATTTTGTGATGTTATTTTTAAATTTAAGATGGGCCGGAACATGAAGCATAAATTCAACGAGTTTGTGATCTAAAAATGGTTCCCTAGCCTCAAGCCCTTCTGCCATTGACATTTTATCCGCTCGCATTAAAAGTAACTCCGGCAGGCGTTGCTTCAGTTCAAGATAAAGCATCTGTTTGCAAAAATCGGCATGGGGATCAATTTGTTTCAACCTTGATAAGTGGAAATCAACTATTGCAAAGCTGTCGTAACCTTGTTGCATGACCGGGTATATTTTTTCGATAATCGGATCAAATGTTAGCGGGTGTTTTTCTTGATATAAAAACTTTTTGTGATCTTCGGTGAATGCAATTGCTCCACCCCAAAAAAGATCACGTTTACTTGCCCAATTTTTTAAAATTTCTGATTTTGTTGGGTTTGATCTTAGAAAAGGGTTTAAAGCTTTTTGCAATACTTTTCTTGCTAAAGTCGGTACTATTTTTTGTGTTGGGTTCCATATATTATCATAAAATTTTTTATAATTTGCATAGGTGCTGTATCCAAAAAACAGTTCATCTGCGCCTTCTCCTACTTGTGCGACGATGATGCCTTTTTCTCGAGCCAACTTAGAGACATAATAAAATGGAATACAGACACAGTCTGCAAGCGGTTCATCTAGGTGGTAGAGCATTTTTTCATAAAAATCGAAAGCCTCTTTTTCTGAAATTATTATCTCGTGGTGGTCTGTTCCAAATTTTTTGGCGATCATTCGGGCCCATTTAATCTCATTAAACTCCGGACCATCGGAAAATGCAACTGTGAATGTTTTTACGGAATGTGCATAACGCGACATCAGTGCAACATTTAAACTTGAATCAATTCCACCTGATAAAAATGCGCCAACAGGGACATCCGCAATCATTCTTTTTTTGGTTGATTCTATTAATAAGTTTTTTATATTTTCGATACAAAAATCTTCAGATTCGAACTGTTTTTTCTCTTCAGAAGAAATTTCCTTTACCGGATTATACCATTCTTGAAAAGTAATGTTTTTGTCTGGATCTACTTTTAAATAAAATCCGGCGGGTAATTTATATACATTTTTGTAAATTGTGTAAGGCGCTGGCGTTACCATGAATGTTAAGTAGTGGTACTTTGCCACTTCACTAATTTCTCTATTTATCCATGGCAAACACCAAAGCGCTTTAATTTCTGATCCGAAGCTTAAAATTTCGGATTGCAGTGAGAAGTATAGCGGTTTAACACCAATTCTGTCACGTATCAGATAAAGATTTCGTTCTGTAAAATCATAAATAACTATCGCAAACATACCTGTAAGTTTGTGAACAAAATTAATTCCCCACTCTTTGTAGGCGTATAAAATTGTTTCTGTATCGGATTGTGAAAAAAATTCGTAATTTAAATTTTCAAGCTCACTTCGCAACTCTTGGTAATTGTAAATTTCGCCGTTAAAGCAAACCACGGTATTTTTTTGTTTATCAAACATTGGTTGGTTTCCGGCCGGTGATAAATCAATTATTGATAATCGTCTATAAGCCATTCCCAGTTGATGTTCGTCAGATTTGTAAATTTGATGTGCATCCGGTCCACGATGCGAAATTGCTTGCTGCATCATGTTTAAAAGATTTTTGTCTATATTTATTTGAGTTGTTTTAAGATTAAAATATCCGGCAAATCCACACATAATTTATACTTTTTAAATACTGGCTGTAGGTTGTTTATGTTTGCTTTTTTTAATAACTGCTTTGGGAGTTAAACTCTCTTTTATTATTTCATCAACAGCTTTCATGGCAGAAAGCATTGCGGTATCCATGTTATTATACTGGTGCATTCCATTGCGGCCCATGAGCTTAAGATTTTTGAATTGAGCAAGATAGTTATAGACCAAATCTAAATGTTTTTTATAATCTCCCTCATAAATTGGGTATGCATCAGGTATTTTGAGTACCATTCCATCCAAAATCAAATCCTTTTTTACAAGCCCTAGTTTATCTAATTCAAATTTTGCTCTTTCAAGTAATTCAGTGTCACTTTCAAACCAGAATGGCTCATCGGTGAAAGTGAAACATTCAAGACTTAAAGCGGTATGGCTTTGGGTAGGTCTCAGCTTGGCCGAAAAATTATTCATGTTTCCAATTCTTATTGTGCGTACGCTTTTTTCATGTATGTATAGCCAGTGATCGGGTGTAATAGGCTCTTTATTTATAATTAGATTAATTGTTACAAGTGCTCGGCAGCGCAGTTGTTTGGCGGCTTGTAGTATATCTTCTGGAGCAACTGGGTCCATCTGTAAAACTAAATCACGCAATGTCATGCTGGACAGGAAATAATCCGCCTCATGCCTAGTTAAAGTCTGGGTAATTTGGGGGTTAATTGACGTCGGTTTTGTTAGAACGGCTATAATTTTATTGTTCTTGTGCTCGATTGATACGGCTGTCTCTTGTGTATAAATTGGACTATTATGGGTTTGTGAGATCTCTTGCCCGACTTTGTTCCAGAGGCTTCCGGATCCATGGATGGGGTAGTAGAATTCATTTAAAATTGTTCTGGGCGTATGTTTTTTAAAAATTTTCCCAAAAAACGCAAAGAATATGGCCTTGCCAAGTGAGAAATTTTTAATACGTTGTGCAGCCCAGTCGGCTGAAATATTTGTGCATTTTATACCCCAAAGTTTCTCCGTGTAAGATTTAAAAAATATCTCAAAAAGATGTTTGCCGAATCTGTTTGTTAGCCAATCTTCATAAGAGGTAACTTTTTTGGGAAATATTTTGTAATAAAAATAACTGAATATA
>CAZSLQ010000023.1:3709-11656 GCA_964607885.1 uncultured Pseudomonadota bacterium | reverse complement strand
TTCAAGAATATTTAAACCGAGCAAGGCGTTAATTGGTTCTAGTGGGTATAAAAAGAAGTGTTTGTTGTAAAAAATTCGCGTGAATCTTTTTAGCTTTATAAATTCTTCTGCGCAAATACTTTTCCACCACCCCTCAATTTCTTTTGAATCGGTTACATAATGATGGGGTCCTATGTCGAATTTGTAACCTTTAAAATTGACGGTTCTTGCGAGTCCGCCAATTTTATCCTCTTTTTCCAAGATTATCAGATTAAATTTTTGAGTTTTTAGGAGTTCAAATCCTGCAGTTAGTCCTGCCGGTCCGGCCCCTATGATTATTGCCGTTTGCCTTTTTGTATCCATTTACTACCCTTTTTTAAATATAGACCCCCATCCCTTACTTGCTAAAATAATTAAAAAAGATTCAATTGGCAACCTTAGTCTGGCAAAACCACATGCAAGTGTTATAAATATAAAGCACCCAATGAATGGTAGTGTTTTTGCCAGAGCACATAAATTTTCTGGTCTTGAAAAAGATCTGATTGTAAAAAGCAGAATGCCAATTAATAAGAGTATTAAAAATACTATTTCAAAATAAATTACGGGTATTATAAATTTATTTTTGACCTGTGGTAGTAAAAATCTCTGCAAGATTGTTTTTAATCCACGATCGTTAGAGTAGGGTGGGAGTTGCCCACCCGAATCGATAACAAGTAATTCCGAGCTGTATAACCCAAATACTGTTTTTAACATGTTGAATATAAAAAATTTGCACGTTATTAGCGGATCTTTAAGTATGTATGTGGTTGCCAAATTTTCTTTTATTTTACATGACTCAATTTCCTGAAGTGGTCGGCCCAGTAAACTTATTTTTGTTTTCTCAATAGATTTAAGCTCTGAATAAACTTTGTGTTGGGCTTGGGTGTAAGATGTTTTTTCTTTTATCATGCAAAGCCTCACTGCCACATGGTTTAAAAAATGTGGACCGGAAAGCGTGTGCATAAAAATATAACCGGTCAGGATATAATTTCGCATAACCCAAGGGCCTAGGGTTAAAAAAAAACCTGAAACTACGGCTGTTGCGGATTTTATTTTTGTTTTAAAATTAATCTTGGATATTGAGATCATAAAAACTGAAATTAGTAGTAGTGCTGACCCTACCGGTCTAATTAGACACGAAACACCGAGTGCCAATCCGGACAAAAAAAATCTAATTATTGGATGTTTATCTGGTATGTCTGATCTTGGAATGCAAAAGAATGGGCTGTAGTTGTATAAAAACAGAATTAAAAAAATACTAAAAAAGATAACAAACAACATTTCGGACATAACTAATCCGGGGAAGATTATGTATCCCAAGCCAAAACATGAGGCGACGCTTGCAATTTTTGCCAGATATATTTGCTTTGGAAATAGAACTAGAGTAAGCATAAAAATTAATATGGGAATTAAGCTGCTAAGCAGTATTTGAATTGTAATAACAGCTTGGGTGCTCATTCCGAAAAATGTATAGCAAGATGCCAAAAAAAATGGGTATCCCGGAAGTCTATAAAATTGGTATGAGTTGGACCAGCTTAAAATATTTAATGCTACTTTGTGGTAATGTTCTGAGTCGAACATCAAAATACATGGATTATTTTTTAAAAAAACAAAGAAAAATATCGTTTTTGTCACCAAGGATATGAAAAAAATGAGAGATAAAAACCTTTTTTCTGATTTGAGCAAAAACATAATTTTTGACTCCCCTTTTTATTTGAGATCTCTGTTTTTTATAATTTTATAATACCTCGAATATTTCATAAATATAAAAAAATTTTGACATATATTTTTTAAAACAATAGTTTTCATTGGGTTTATTTTGTTAGTCTTTTTATAAAAGAAATCACTTTAGCACCAAATGCTTTGGGTTAAATACTTAATCAGAAAGGCATTTTATGAAATTTATCAAGAGTTTTACGGCGATATTTTTCTTATTTCTAAATTTGTTCTCAATGGAGGAGAAACCACAGCCTTGTCAATCTAGATTGGAAGCACAGATTTTTGGGCGAAGAATAAGGGTAGAAAACCAATCCGGAATAAGATTCGGAATTAAGGTTTGTAGAAGTGACGGTCAGATTTGGCAGTCTATTTTAGAAAACAGAGCCAGTATTGATATAGGATCTTTGAGCGATGTACCAAGAAATTTTATATATGAGCCATATGGTAATTTTGTTAGTCATTTGTACGCGTCTCAGTACGGAACGATTGATTTAAGTGAAATTAGTAAAATCGGTGTAATTGCAGAAAATGCCGTGATTGTTGTCAAAATAAAAAAAAGCGGGGCATTTTCTTGGGGAAATGATATTAAGATAGATTTGGAGTGTTGTAGAAAAAACGTGATTATTCAAAACTTGTTCCCATCTGTTGCATTGCTTATGATACCCGGATATATCCAAGGTCCATGTTATAGAACTATTGATGAATTTAAGGAAAAAGATTGTATAAATTTTGCACGATATGTACTTGGTCTTGGCAAAGGTTATTCAGAGTATGATGTTAATTTAAAATCCGCTAGGTTGTTTGAGGAATGGAATCTTGAATTATATAGGGATGATGAGCAGGAAATTGTTCAAAGTATAAGGTCTTATATTGACTGGGCAAAAAGGGTTCTATTAGAAATTCTTATGTTGCCGGAATCCACACGTATTAAACTCGAGCAGATGCCTTGTATCGATCGAAATGCGTTGATTCAGATTTTTGAAGCGAATGCAAGATATAAAGAGCAGTTAGGAGGAGTTGTTATACAAGCACCCATTCCCCCACCTCCCGCTATGAAGCCAATTAATGTCGAGGCAGACCGTGCGAGTATGGTTTTGGTGGGTTGTGCGGGAAGTCCGCAAATTGGCGATAGGAATTTCAGAATGGCTTCGCACGTTGTAAAGCCTGAAGTATTGCAAATTAGAGAATCAGATATATCAGAGATGTCAAAGTCTTTAAGACATACACAATCATCTGCTCCTAAAGCGGGTCTGCGTGGAATACAAGAAATTTCATTAGACCGTTGGGTTGAACTCACACATGGTCCGGAGCTTATTGGTAGGGAAGAGATGGGTCTGATTAGAATAAAATATGAATCAGAAGAAGTTGATCGTGACTTTTTAGTCAACTTTCAACAATTTCTAGTACAGGTGAGTGATATAAACAAATTGGGCAAGCTATTGAATTTTTTAGATAAGAGTAAAAATAAACTGGAGTCTAAAAAAAGAAAAGTATTAGGGGTTATTCTATCTAAATTAAGTAGAGGGACTCTGCGTGATGATATACACAGGGGTATAGCATTGAAAAAAATTAGCAAATAAGCGATTGTTTTTTGAATAAATACTTTGTGATATACTGAAATAATCAACCTGAAATTGTTAGTATGCTTTAAATAGAAAGATTTTGTTATGGAGTTTATAAAAGTATTTGAAGAAATAGGTATGAAAGATATCACTCTTGTTGGGGGTAAAAATGCATCACTGGGAGAGATGATTTGTCAATTAGGTTCTAAAGGCGTATTAATTCCATCAGGTTTTGCTATCACCGCACCAGCATACTGGCATTTTATAAAGTCCAATGATTTGGAAGATAAAATCAGAACACTTCTGGCGCAGATTGATAAAAGCGATCTTCAAAAATTTTCTGCTATTGGGCATGAGATAAGATCATTGATTAGGTCGGCGCAGATGCCAAAAGATTTAGTAGATGAGATTCGTAAAGCATACAAAAATCTTGAAAAAATATATGGTGAAAAATGTGATGTTGCGGTGCGCTCATCGGCAACCGCTGAGGATTTGCCGGAGGCGTCATTTGCAGGGCAACAGGAGACATTTTTAAATATACGCGGTGAGGTTGAGCTTTTGAAATCCTGTCCAGATGTGTATGCATCACTTTTTACGGATAGGGCTATATCATATCGTATTGGTCATGGGTTTGATCATATGGATGTGGCTCTTTCAATTGGTGTGCAAAAAATGGTTAGATCTGATCAAGCAAGTGCCGGAGTTGTTTTTACTTTGGATACGGAGAGTGGTTTTAAAGATGTTATTTTTATTACAGGTTCATTTGGTCTTGGAGAAAATGTAGTTAAGGGCGCAGTCAATCCGGATGAATTTTATGTGCATAAGCCAACACTAGAGGAAGGGTTTAAGCCGCTGCTTAAAAAACGCCTAGGTAGTAAAAGATTAAAGATGATTTATTCGCAGGATAGCAAAAATACCACGCGAAATGTTGCGACAAAAGAGTTTGAGCAGAAGTCTTTTTCTTTGTCGGATGAGGAAGTTCTTGATCTGGCTAAGCAAAGTTTGATAATTGAGAAGCATTATTCTGGAATTAAGAATCAGTGGTGTCCAATGGATATAGAATGGGCCAAAGACGGAATTGATGGCAAGGTTTACATAGTTCAAGCTCGTCCGGAAACTGTGCATTCACTCAAACAAAAGTTATTATTTTTTGAAGAGTATGTTTTAAAAGAGGTTCCTGATAAAAAAAGAATAATTATCACAGGGAAAAGTATTGGTCGCAAGATTGTTACAGGGGCGGCAAGAATAGTTGAATCTGCAAAAAAAATGCATAATATTGAACCCGGTGAAATTCTTATTGCCGATATGACAGATCCTGATTGGGAACCGATAATGAAGGTGGCATCCGGTATAGTTACAAATCGCGGAGGAAGGACATGCCATGCTGCAATTGTTAGCCGAGAGATAGGTATTCCTGCTGTTGTAGGTACGGGAAACGCAACTCAAAAAATAAAAGATGGACAGATTATCACTCTTGACTGTAGCACGGGGGAGATAGGTTTTATTTATGATGGCGAAGTTTCATTTGATCTAAAAAGAGTCGAATATACTGACATTAAAAAACCTCCTGTAGATATTATGATGAATGTGGGTAACCCTGATGAGGCATTCAATCTTGCGCTTTTACCCAATAGTGGAGTTGGTCTTGCTCGTCTTGAGTTTATTATAAATAATACAATCAAAATTCACCCAATGGCCTTAGCGCATAATAAAAAGATTACAGATTTTGAGGACAAGAAAAATATACTAGATTTGACTTATGGGTATACAGATAAGAAGCAATTTTTTATTGATAAATTGGCTCAAGAAGCCGGAACAATTGCTGCTGCATTTTACCCAAAGCCTGTGATTATTCGTATGTCGGATTTTAAGAGTAATGAGTATAGACAGCTTATTGGTGGTAGTATTTTTGAACCTGAGGAGGAAAACCCTATGCTTGGTTTTCGTGGAGCATCAAGATATTATCATGAGAAGTATAGGTACGGGTTTGAACTTGAATGTCTTGCGGTGAAAAAAATTCGCAGTGAGATGGGATTAAAAAATGTTAAACTTATGATTCCATTTGTCAGGACCATGCAAGATGCTCAAGCTGCCATTTCCGAAATGAAAAAACATGGTTTGGAGCAGGGCAAAGACGGTCTTGAAATTTATATGATGTGTGAGATACCGTCAAATGTTTTACTTATCGACCAATTTTCTAAACTATTTGATGGCTTTTCAATTGGGTCAAATGATTTAACTCAAATGGTTTTGGCTGTTGACCGTGATTCTAACCTTGTGGCAAATATTTTTGATGAGCGTAATGAAGCTGTGAAACTTATGCTTGAAATGGCGATTCAGGGTGCCCATAAAGCGAACAAAAAAATTGGTATCTGTGGACAGGCGCCATCAGATTATCCTGAGATAGCAGAATTTCTTGTGAAAAAAGGTATAGATTCGATTTCATTGAATCCTGATTCAGTTCTTAAAGAAATTTTGATGTTTGCTAAAAAAGGTTAAAAGTATTAATTTTTGATAAAAATGTAGTATGTTTTATCGTGTAAGCATAAAAATTGCATTCGATGACATCTTTATTTTGTTCTTGTAGCGTGTGAGTAATTAGGTATTTTTTTAGCTGTACTACGTAGATTTATCAAATTAAAGTTGTCTTGAGAAATTGAACCTATAATAAATCTTGAGTCGTATATGCATGGAAAATTTTGAAATTCATGTCGGCTTATTAAATAATGACAATGAGGACACTCTGTAGTACGAGTAATAAGTGAAAAACAAGATTGATGTAATACGCAACCACATTCAAGAACTACCAAATTTTTATCCTCATTGGCAAAAGTGCGCTTGCATATGCCGCATTTAAAACCATCAGTAAAATCATGGTGTATATATTCGATTATATACTCATCCTCAATGCAAATTGTAATGACTTGTAACCCTGCAAGTATTTGGGGTAAAATGGAAAAAGTTACATATTTTTTAGTTGGTTTTCGTACATATGAATTTGTAGGTTTTTCCTCTTTTGTGAGCCATATTCTAAAGGTGATATTTTTAAGGTAATCTTCCTCGTAAAACAGGATCGACCCAAACGAGTATGGTGGTAATTTTTTTTTAGATAAAAGGGAATCATCCCCATCTCTTTTATCGCCATGGATTACATGCATATCTTGAATAAAGTGTCCATTTTTTTTCACAGATACAAAAAAATCATAGTCAGTTAGATTAACTAAATTTATACCCCGAGTTTCTTGAGGTGCAATATGAGTAGGTTTTTTTGTAGAAGAATAGGTTGAATACACTGATATGCTCGATATAAAAATGTTTGCAAAAAAAAATGCTCTTACCGCCAAGCTTTTAGTTAAATTCATAGCAAACGCTTTCACTTTTTGAATAATTTAAAAAATTATATTACAAAATAGAGCAGTATTATGTCATTAGTTTTCTATAATTTAAAAGTTAATGAACGCAAGGCTTGTTTTATCATAAAAAAAGACCAGCGTTATAAAATTACCACTGGTCTTTGAAATCAAATTATTTGATTTGTTTAATCGGGTATATTCCAGGCACTTAGTATGGTTAAAGCTGGGACAGTGTATTTTTTACCTGCTGTTACTATGTAACCAGGATAAGGGTCAGCTATAAATAGGTTGTAAGTTTGCCCACTGGCGTTGGTTGCTTTAAAAGAGATCATGAGTTTGGTATATCTTTGTAAAAGTGTTTGGAGAAAATTTGTAAACTGAGCCTTTTTACTGTCCGAAATTTTTAATTTGTCTATATTTTTAATTTGTGCTGATGTTGGTAATGCACCATTCCCTTGTATAATTGCTACCTGATTGTTATTAATTCTAACGGTTGCAGGTGTGTCTCCATTTTCACTTAACCATGCCTCGTCAAACCCATAGTTTCTTGCGCTGTAAGAACCTTTTTTTCTTGGATCATAAATCAAAAAGTATGCAGAGCGATTGTTGCTTTGGATTAAGTTTAACCACTCTTTTATCGTTCTAGTCTCCCCGTCAGATGGTATATTTATTCTTCCTTGTCTAATTTGGGGTATAACAGTGTCATTTTTCACATTTTTATATATGCGTTGATTTTTTAGTTCAGATGAAGAGTAAGTTGGTGCTTTATATTTGGTAGAAGATTTCTTAGAAGATTTCTTAGAAGATTTCTTAGAAGATTTCTTAGAAGATTTACTAGTAGATTTACCAGCAGATTTCTTTTTAAGCGCAGGCATACCAGGTTGATAGCTTATCGCCAATAACGTGGTAATAAGACAGAATGTTAGAAATTTAAAATTCACCTTCATCACTTCCCCCCTTTTGGTTTAATTTTATAATATCGTTACGGAGTATGTTTATTTCAATTTGAAAACTTATCCTCAATATCATAATAATTAAATACTTTAGTAAAAGGCAAGATAATTCTATTTTGTGTATAATTTTATAATAGAAATAGATAAAACCGGATTTTCGATAAGCGTGGAAATAAGGGTGTGGTAAACGTGGAGGGAGTTAAAATTTGCTTATTTCTTCAAAATCATCAAGATGCGTTTTTTTACCGTTTATCAGGTAATAGTTTTCATGACCCTTCCCAAGGATAGCTATAATTGAATTAGGATTTGAAAGCTCGACCGCCTTATTGATTGCTGCTATTC
>CAZSLQ010000023.1:2908-3699 GCA_964607885.1 uncultured Pseudomonadota bacterium | reverse complement strand
TAGAATACATACTGCAGCACCCATTTTTTCTTGTGGGATTCCAGCCATAATTTCACTTGCAATCGTTTGTCTATCCTCGTCTCTTGGGTTATCGTCAGTGATAATTATGTGGTCTGCGTATTTACCGGCTAGAGTGCCCATTACAGGACGCTTGGTTTTATCCCTATTGCCCCCGCATCCAAATACCACAATTAAATTTGTTGAATGATTTCTGAGTGTTTTTAAAACATTTTCCATAGCTTCCGGCTTATGTGCAAAATCGACGAAAGCTTTGGCTCCATTTTTCAAATGATGGCATTGCATTCTTCCTGGTGCTCCCGCAAAATTTTTAAGTGATTGTGTAATAAACTTATGAGGGATTCCGAAATTCCGGCTAGCAAGGGAGGCCAAGGTTATATTATAACCATTGAATTCACCGAGTAATTTGTTTGCCTCTATGGGCGTATTCTCAGTATTGAGGTTGATTTTTAGGCCATCTAGATTATTCTGAGTTAATTTAAAACGAATATCTCCATGTGTTTGTCCAAAGCTTGTCAGACGGTAATCTTGTTGTGATAGTAGATCAATTGATTTTAGGCCCCATTCGTTATCTGCATTTATAATGGCAAGTCCCCCAGGTTTCAAATTTTCGAACAATCGCATTTTTGTTTGAAAGTAGTGATCCATGGTAGGATGAAAGTCCATATGTTCCCGACTAAGGTTAGTAAATCCCGCGACATCAAATCTAATTCCATGAACTCTATCCAGAGCAAGGCCATGTGACGAAACCTCCATGATAACCGCTTGCACCC
>CAZSLQ010000023.1:1807-2898 GCA_964607885.1 uncultured Pseudomonadota bacterium | reverse complement strand
GCCAAAACATCTGGATGTAGTCACTATTTTGTGTTGTTAATTCAATATTTTCTTCATCATCTAATATTCTATTTTTTACAGACCCTAGAATTGCTGTTTTATATCCATAATTCTTCAAGACGGATTCAATTAAATAGGTTGTTGTTGTTTTACCGCATGTGCCTGTTACCCCAATTAATTTTAGTTTTTCAGAAGGATTTCCAAGCGCTTGGGCACTTAATTCGGCCAAGGCTTTTCTTGTGTCAGGTACAAATTTTATTTCAATTCCGGGGTACTCTTGCGGTAATATACTTCCCTCCTGTAGTATTATTTTGGTTGCACCTTTTTTTATAGCTGTCGAAATATATTTCAATCCGTCTTCTTTAAATCCCTTAATAACAACAAATGTTGAGCCTATTCCAACATGATCTGAATGGCATGTAACCGGATATGTATTTGTGAATAACATTGATTAGCCTTTTAAATAGCGCGATTTTAAATGTTTTAATATTAGCAGAATATTTTTTAGTTTCAAAATTTTGCAAAAAATTTTTATGAAAGGGTGTCGTATTTTTTATTATTATGTTAAGCGCGTCAAAAATGTTTCCTGATGCTTGATTTTGAAAATGTATCATTTTGATACATTTTGGTGTAATTATTTAAAAATCAGTCATTTAAGATTGCAAGATGGAAGTTACCAACAATTTTGTTGGTAACTGTTCCTAGTATGCTTTATAAGGTCGATTGAGAGGCACTTTTAAGAGTGCGTAGAGTTTTTGGGAAAATAAAAGTCCTGTTTTTGAGAAAATTTTTGATTGGTAAAATTCACTAGAAAAATTTTGGCGTTTAAATGCGCATTTTAAATTTAGATTTAAGGTTAACAGGTTCGGATGAAATTTTTTATGATAATTTTATGGATTTTAAAAAATGAATAAAATTAAAAATACATTTCTATAAAAAAATAGAGACGAGTGGACTCGAACCACCGACCCCCCGCATGTGAAGCGGGTGCTCTAACCAACTGAGCTACGTCTCCAACTATGCTTTATTCTAGCAGTCTCTTAGTTTTTCAACAATATTTTTCATATCTTCCCAGACTATTTTTTTTGCAT
>CAZSLQ010000023.1:1225-1797 GCA_964607885.1 uncultured Pseudomonadota bacterium | reverse complement strand
TTGCATCCGGGTTACGCAAAAGATATGCAGGGTGGTAAGTTGGCAAAACCGGTGTGCCATTAAATTCGAAAAATATACCTCGAGTTTTTGAGAGATTTGTGTCATGGCCAAGCAATCCCTGTGTTGCGGTTGCTCCCAAAGTACAGATTATTTTGGGTTTTACGATCTCGATCTCTTTAAAAAGAATTAATTTTTTGCAGATATCACTCTCATTGGGCATGGGGGTTCGGTTGTCTGGTGGTCGGCATTTGACGACATTACTTATGTAAACATCTTCCCGGGAAAGATTCATTGCCTGAATTATTTTTGTTAAAAGTTGCCCTGCCCGGCCTACAAACGGAATTCCTTGTTTATCCTCGTCTCTTCCGGGACCTTCTCCGATAAACATTAACTTTGCGTGTGGATTTCCTGCTCCAAAAACGACTTGGGTACGTCCTTGTTTGGCAAGGGGACATTTTTGGCAATCTTTGTAATTACACTTGATATTGTCTAGTAATGTCTGCGTAGATTCATTTTTATCAACTTTTTTTTCAATAGTTTCTTTGTAGACAAATCCCTTCGGTTGTTTTGAT
>CAZSLQ010000023.1:0-1192 GCA_964607885.1 uncultured Pseudomonadota bacterium | reverse complement strand
GCTTTTGTGTTATTTTTTTTTGTTGTTTGATTTGTTTTGTTTAGTTTTATTTTCAGATTGTTTAGTTGTTATATCTTTTAATTCTTCAATTTTGACTTCCTGCGTTTGTTTGGCTGAAGTTGTGTAGATATTTAAAAACATTGACCAGTTAGTTGCTTGATTAAATTTTGTGTTAAGATAGGATTCTTGAATGTTTTTTGTAGGAAAATAAATTGATATACCGTTAATATTCTGACTATTTATACTAGCTATATTTTTAATTACGGATTTTTGTAAAATTTCCAATGTTTTTTGTGCGGTTGTTTTAATATTATCCAGAGTTTTAATGAAGTTTTCTGTTAAATTAGATCCCCGTTTTGGCTTTTTTAAGGTGTTGGTAGCGCCAATTAGACTTTTTAGAAAGTGCGATAGATCAATATAATCCGAGTCGTAAAATTCTGTCGTAAATTTTTTATTGTTACGTAGGTACTTTAGTGCACCTATAACTAACTTTGGTTCTAGCTTAATAATTTCTGTCAGATCGGAAACTATGGATTTTATTTTTTGTTCAACTTTGTTTGTTATTTCAAGATTTATAGCGGATTGTGTTACTACAGAATAGTTAGTGAGGTACTCTTTTTTAAAAGCATCTACAATCTGTGTGGCTAATTCGTTAGGTTGTAAGGTTTTGTTTGAAAAATGGACCAAAAACTCTTCGTAATTATGCCCAAGCGGAGGAATTGCATCCTGTGATGCTACCAGAATTTTTGCTGATTTTTTAATCTGAGACGCTATTTCAATCATTGCCATAAAGCATGAGTCTATGCAAATAAGATCAATTTTTTTGTTATTTAAAAACTCTAGCTTAATTCTATCCAGTACATCGGTTAAGTCTTGGATTGTGATTTTAAAATTAAATTCATTGCCTGTCTGATTTTTCTCTATTTTTTTTATTAGATTTAGATTGCTAACCAACTGTGTGTTTAGGTCGTATAAACCGGTTTTGGGATTAACAATGCAATAACTGTTTTTGTGTGTTAGTAAAAATTTGCTCATAAAGTTGGGTTCTTTTATACCCGTCCCATAGTTCCATAAAATAATACCCAGATTATTTGAGGGAAATGTTTTCAGTCCCCAGGCAATAAAATCATACAAACTTCTTGATGTTCCCCCGACGTTTTCAGGAGTTTGAGTTATTTCATCGAGTAAAGCA
>CAZSLQ010000022.1:7467-15221 GCA_964607885.1 uncultured Pseudomonadota bacterium | reverse complement strand
TGCTACAGGTATTGGTGCAACAGAAACTGATTTAGGTGTCGGAGCGCTGCTGCCACCTACATTGGTAGCAACAAGTGTGACGGTATAAGTTCCTGCACTTGCATATGTGTGGTTAGGATTTTGCAAATTAGATGTGTTGCCATCTCCAAAAGTCCAGTACCATGATGTTGGGGTGTTTGTACTAGTGTCTGTGAAGCTGGCATTCAGACCTGTAACCGAGTAAGTGAAGTTTGCTACAGGTATTGGTGCAACAGAAACTGATTTAGGTGTCGGAGCGCTGCTGCCATATGCATTAGTGGTAACAAGTGTGACGGTATAGGTTCCGGGACTTGCATACGTGTGAGTAGGATTTTGTAAGGTAGAGGTTCCACCATCCCCAAAAGTCCAGTACCATGATGTTGGAAAGTTTGCACTGGTGTCTGTGAAGCTGGCATTCAGACCTGTAACTGAGAAGGTAAAGTTTGCGACGGGTGGTAATGCAACAGGAATTGATTTTGATGTTGGGGCGCTGCTTCCGTATGTATTAGTAGAAACAAGTGTGACGGTGTAAGTTCCAGAAGCTGAATATGTATGAGTGGGATCTTGTAATGCAGACGTACTGGTGTCTCCAAAATCCCAGGCCCATGAGGTTGGCGTGTTGTAACTGGTATCTGTAAAACTTGCGTTAAAGCCCGTAACTGAATATGTGAAGTCTGCATAAGGGGCTGTGGGCGACGTTGAGAAAGCATAAACATTTAGGTAAGTGCCTGTTGTAACACCTAAATACTGATCATCAAAATTAAATGCGATGTCGGTTCCATCAGCAGGCAAGCTTACTGGGATTCCATGATTACTTAATCCTGCTGTTGTATCAAATTTGAAAGTTTTAACATAAGGAATTGTTTTTGAGCATATCGCCAAAAATGTGCCATCACTAAGCCAGGCAATTTTTGTTGGAATACCGTGTGAGGCAGTATTAAAGTCTATTGTGAATGTAGGAGATACCGGGGCTATGTTTATTGCCGTAAATTGGTATATGGAGATTGTTCCAAGAGAATCAGATGCAGCTAAGTATAAATTTTTACTGGATTCCGGATTCCATATTGCAGAAGTAAAATTAGAACCACTTATCGATGAGGCAAGTGATGGAGTTCCGCTAGTGTCATATACATACAATCCTGATGATGAAGTTGCAACTACTGCGGTTGATGGTTGATTCCAAGATAAGGAAGTTACATTCCCGGGAACGGTTAGAGTGCCTAGTAGCGTATGATTTAAAACATTAGTTGACACAATAGTTATACTATAAATTTGAAGCGTTGAGGGCCCAACCAAGACTGCTAATTTTGTTCCATCAGGACTCCATGATACGATATTTACTGTTGTCCCTGCTGTCCAGTAATCAACTTGACCGGTGGTCGTCCTGTTATATAGTTTGATTTGTCCGCTGAGTGAGGCTGAATAAAAACCTGCAGCACTATATGTATTTCCTAAACTAATAACAGGATCATATGTTGCACATGCATTAGTACCAGCTTGCCAGCCAAATGGTGTGCCAAGAGATGAACCGGAAAAAAACAGTTGGGCATATCCATTAATACCTCCAATCAGGATGTTATTATCAATTGGGCTCCAAGAAAGTGTATATAAGTTCCCGGTAGGGCCCTTATAACCGCTTGAACCTGTTACTGAATCGTAAGTAGCTAGGGGCGTTGGTGTAATTGGGCTCAGTTGCTTAAAACATAAAAAAATAGTAACAATATATAATAAAAATTTTGATAGCTTCATACCTCTCCTGTTTTTTAAATTGTACAATCGTAATTTACAAGCCCGTCTATATAAACATTAGATCCGGCAAGCACATTTATACTTGTGTCATAAGTGCTCCCAAGGTCTGAGTCTCCCAAAACCAACCCATTTGAGAGTGCCTGTGGAGATCTGCTTGCGATATAATTTAATTTATACATTTTCAAAGTATTGTATTGGAAGTCAATCAAGGCCAAATATTTCCCATCCGGAGAAAGTGAAAACATATTTAAGTATGGACCCATACTTAATGGGCTGCCCACTTTTTTGGGAGAGAAAACTCCATCAAATGAATACAACTGTAGTTTTCCCGGTGTAAACGTTTGTGTAAAACTAGTAGCTTCAACAATAAATTTACCATCCGTTAACCAATGTATCATTAATGGTTCGGCATCATAACTACTGGTATTAGTGGTGACATTAAAACCGACTTGAAAGGGAGTATTTGTTCCATCAAATTCGAAAATTTGAAATGCACTGGAACGAGCGCAACTAATAGCGATAAATCTTCCATCAGGAGACCACTCCACATAGCTTGGATAATCTGCTGTAGGCACTGTTGCACCAATTTGAGTTGGGGTGCTTGTTCCATCAAATGAATATACAAATAATTCGTTGAAAGTCTGGTCAACGATAAATCTCCCATCAGGTGACCAAGCCAAGTAATCGGAATCTACATTAACAGTTGATCCGACTTGTATAGGTGTTGATATACCGTCAAAAGAAAATATTCTGAATCCTTTTCCGCTAGAACCATAACCTTCTACATTTGCGATAAATCTCCCATCAGGTGACCACGAAACCGAAGTTGCGGAGAAGGAATAAGCGCTTCCAATTTGGGTTAGTGTATTTACTCCATCAAAAGAAAAAACTCTAAAACCTCCGAACCCAACAAGACCTCCATTGACTACCGAGATAAACTTTCCGTCGGGTGACCATGCGACGGATGCACCTGCATAATCGGTCCATACTTTTGCAACTTCTGTTGGAGTGTTGATTCCATCAAATGAATATACTTTTAAATATCCATCTAGAAAGCTTGTTATAGCAACAAAACGACCATCGGGAGACCAAGCCACTGAGTATGGATCTCTACCTGTGAAAGTTGGTATATCCGTATTTACCGTACTTCCTACTTGTGTGAATAACGACGGGAATTTTACACTGAATATTTGAAGTAGATCTGAATTATTGTTAACAACGGCAGCATTCAATGAACTTGGGGCCCAAGAAAAAGAAGAGGGACTTTTTTTTGTTGAAACACTCTGGCTAATTTGATCAGTGCCTCCCTCCATTGTGAATGAGTATATTTGTAATGTTCCTTGTCCTGTAATGAAATTGCGACCTGCTAAAGCAATGAATTTTTCATTTGGGGACCATGAGAGCCATTCTTTTGCAAATGCAAATCCTAAAGACACGTTACCGCCAGTTTGGATTGAAGAGCTTGTTCCATTAATTGAGAATATGCCTAAAGATGAACCTGTCTTAGCTGAAAATCTGTTATCTTTTGTCAGTGATTCAGCTCCATCAATAAATGCATCATCTGTGATCTGCGTTGGCGTATTTACTCCATCAAAAAAATAAACTTTTAACCAGTTTCCATAGACTGCGTTAATAAAATTTCCATCTGATGTCCAATATACTAATGATGTTTGGCTTATTATGCTGCTTCCGACTTGTGTGGGAGTACTGGATCCATCAAATGAAAAAACTTGAAAGTCATCAGATCCAACTGCAAGATGATTTCCATCTGGTGACCATGCTACAGAGTTTGGTGAGTTTCCGGTGGTTGCATCACTACCAACTTGTGTTGGCGTACTGACTCCATCGAATGAGAAAATCTGCAAAGTATTGGAGCTTTGGTTAACTAAGGCTATAAAACTTCCATCCGGTGACCATGTTACCGATTGCGGTAAATTTCCGGTGGTTACGTTACTTCCTACCTGTGACGGAGTACTGACTCCATCAAATGAGTATACCCTTAATATTCCACTACTTGTTTTGTCAGCTACAGCCAAAAATGCTCCATCGGGTGACCAGGAAATCGATTGTGGATTAGTGCCAACATTCAAATTGCTTCCCACCTGACTAGGTGTTCCGGAGCCGTTGAATGAAAACACTTGTAATGAGCCTGTGGTGGTGTTGGCAAGGGCAATAAAGTTTCCATCTGCTGACCATGCACCTGCATATCCCGTTCCTATTTGTGTGTTTACACTGCTACCAACTTTGGCAAGCCCCGAGTTATTACTGAATGGTACGAATTGTATTGTGTCGGATATATAATTTGTGACCCCGCAATACTCACCATCAAAACTCCAGGCGGTGCTGCTTGGGCCTCGGTCTGTAATGCTTGTACCAATTGGATTAATTGCATAATACCGATCGAATAAAAAAGTTTGCAGCGTGTTTGATGCATTGTTTGCGACAGATAAAAAAAGTCCATTTGCGGACCAGGCTACGGATGAAGGTATTTTACCTGTAGTATAACTTACAAGATGTGTTGGTGTGTTCATGTAATCAAAAGAGAAAATTTGTAGGGAGTTCGCGGCTGAATTGGTAACTGCTACAAACTTGGATAAAGGGCCCCAATAAACTGATGACGGAGCTCCCTCGGTTGTTGCGCTACTTCCTATTTGATACAGTGTCGGTGCACGAAAAATTTGCAATGAGCTTGATCCAACATTAGTTACGGCTATGTAATTTCCAAATATAGCCCATGCACAACAGGATGGAGTTGACTCGGTTGTGTTACTTACCGAAAAAGATGGGGTGTTTGCACCATCAAAATTGTATATCTTGATAGTGTTATCACCTGAGTTTGCAACTGCAAGTTGTGTGCTTGTACTTGACCATGATACGCACACCGGTGCGCTACCGATTCCTGTAGAAGCACTGCTGCCAATTTGGGCCAAAGTTGTAGAGTCAAAGATTTGCAAAGAATCTGACGTCTTATTTACAACGGCCAAATAGTTGCCGTCAGGAGAATAAGAAATGTAAGAAGGGGATCTTTCCGTCGCGGCAGTTAGGTTGAGATCTTCCAGATATGCTCGTGCAAAATCAAGCGCACTGTTTGTTTTTATAAAACATTTATTATCAAAGTCTATTTTCCCTTTTGTTAGCTTAAGTCCGGTTGGGGTCATACAAAATGAGGCTTCATTTATTTTTAGTTTGGATGTTTGATTTTCCAGTAGTATAAAACTATTTCCGGTGGTCGTTGGAGATTGATCAAATTTACAATCGGTGACTGTTGCCGGAGCAACTGAAAATGTTGTTCCTATGTCAAAGTAAAATGTGCTGTCCGATGCTATAAAGCTACGCTGCGTTGATTTATAGACAAAAGCAGATGTGCCTGTAACTGCAACATCACCGTGAATGAATAATTGTCCCTGATTAAATAAAAAATCATTTGCTAGAGCGAGTTCGACATTTTTAAGAGAAAGCTTACTCCCTAATGCGGCAAGTCTTATACATGCGTCAGAAAAATTATTAAACGTTTGTATTAGTCGCATGTTTTGTAGCGTTAATGTGATATTTGTATCGACAAAAAGTTTGCTTCTTTTGCCAAAGATAAGATCATTTCCTTGGCCGTCAATTATTGTATCTGAGTTTATATGAATTACAGCGTTGTCTGTAATTGTTAAATTTCCGCTCATGAATATGGTTTTGTTGTCTCCCCTTATGACGCCACTTCCGGAGATGGTAAAGTTGGAATCAAGATATATGTTATCCTCAAGGCTTAATGTTCCCGTTTCACGTAGATCTAAGCCGCCTGAAAACGTATCGTATATACCAAAAAATGCATTAGCATCACCTAAAATTGTTGCCCCGGCTTTAAATTTTACAAATCCGCGAGCATAGTCATTGGTGTTATGAAATACCTGATTTTTTGTGAGGTACTGAGGTGACGATGTTCCGTCAATGGAGGTGGAGAATAAATTGTAAGTTACAAATGAAACAGTTGTTATAAAATAAAGTAAAACTTTTCTTATTCTCATTACATCTCCTAAATTAATTTTAATTTACACAATCATAATATACCAAACCATCAACCAAAACATTACTTCCTGCCAGAAGTTTAACCGTTGCATCATAATCTGAGCCTAGGGCAGAATCTCCAAATACAACTCCGTTTGAAATAGCTTGTGCTGACCTATCCGCTGTGTAATTTACTTCAAATATTTGTAATTTGTTGTTACCATAGATTCAGTCTCCAACTGTAATGCCGACAAATTTCCCATCTGGAGACCATGCGGAATCGTTTAAGTTCAAGGTAGGCCCTGACGGTAAGGTAGCTTTTATTAATATTGGTGTACTAAATCCGTCAAAAGAAAATATCTGAATTTCACTAACTGTTCCTTGATTTGGGTTATGGCATGGAATCATAATAAATTTACCATTAGAGGACCATAGGGTGTCTAGTGGTCCGGATGCAGGAAAAGCATCCTGTCCGACTTTTTTAGGAGTTCCTACCCCATTAAATGAGAATATTTGCAAAGTATTTGCTCCCGCGTTACATACGGCAATAAATCTTCCATCAGGCGACCATGATGCCGAATTTGGGTATGTGCCAGTTGAAATGTTACTTCCAATTTGTGTTATGGTGCCTACTCCGTCAAAAGAAAATACTTGTATTGTATCCGAGTAAGCGTTACATACGGCAATAAATCTTCCATCGGGAGACCACTCTGCTTTTGTTGGTTGGTTTCCGACTGCAATACTTGCAACTTGAGTTGGAGTGCTCTGTCCATTGAATGAAAATATTCGCATTGTTCCTCCCCAAGTTCCTGATACTATGGCAATAAACCTTCCGTTAGGAGACCAGGAATATCCGTTACCTCCACCTATATTATTTCCAACGGTTGTAATGGAGCTTGTTCCATCAAAAAGAAAAACTTGTCCTCCTGAGAAAATAAAATTTCCACATGGGGCCCAAACCGGTTTTCCTCCACCGGTTGCGGATGCAACCAATTGTGGCGCACTTGAACCATTGAAAGAAAATATTTTTATTGTATTTGCATAGTAATTAGGGACTACTACAAATCTTCTGTCTGGGGACCATGATAGTGAGTAAGGATCATTTCCTGTAGCAATCTCGCCGACCAGTGTTAGCAAAGTTGGGGATTGAAATTGAAAAATTTGGAGCTCGTTTACATTGCTTGCGGCTACAGCGATATCTGTATTATTGGGGGAGCAAGAGACGGATGAAGGGGCGCTTTTTGTGGTAACTTTTTCAATTATTGGAGATATTGAGTGGGCTTGTTGTAGTGAAAAAACTTGTAATTTATCTGTTCCGTTGTTAACCACCGCCATGAACTTGCTGTCGAATGACCAAACGCTTGAAAATGGGTTGCTATTTGCCCCATTATATACATCACCGCCGACTTTATTTGATGAATTAATGCCATTAAAAGAGAATATTTGAGTGGAATTATTAAAATTATCAGTGGTTATAATAAATCTTCCATCGGAGGACCATGCGGTGGATGAAGATGAAGTGGATGGTTGAATGTTTACTAGAGGCTGTGGGTTGCCTGATCCGTTGAATGAAAAAATTTGTAGTATGTTTCTAAAATTAGCGGCAACAGCAATAAATTGTCCTGTTGGATCCCAACAGACAGATTGTCCCCAGCTACCGGTTCCTATGATGTGGCTTCCAACAAAAACAGGCGCCCCTCCACTAAATGAATAAATTCGTAAATGATTTGGGGCATTGTATTCAGCCACAGCGAGAAATGTTCCAGAAGGATCCCATGCAACAGCATATGGCGTATTCCCACCCCCTACGCTACCAACAAGCGTTAGGGTGGCCGGTGGAGTAAAGTTATAGACATACAATTGATTTGTAGAAGAGTCTACCACTGCAATATAATTTCCTACGGGTGACCAAGACACTGATTTTGGCCGGACGCCTATATTGGTACTTGCAGCAAGACTTAGCCCTCCTGGGGCAACAAAACCATATACTGCTA
>CAZSLQ010000022.1:1906-7446 GCA_964607885.1 uncultured Pseudomonadota bacterium | reverse complement strand
CGGAGAATAATTTCCTACAATTGCAATATAGTTTCCTGCAGGTTCCCACGAAATTGATTCTAATGAATATCCCAAGTAACCGGTACTTCCGGTTTGTGCTGGGGTACTAGATCCGTTAAATGAAAATGTACTTAGGCCATTCCAATCACCTACAGCAATATAATTTGCCACTGGAGACCAGGCCACAGTATTTGGCTGATTTCCTGTATTTGCATTGCTCCCAATTTGCGTGGGTACGCTTTGGTTATAAAATGGCAGGTATTGTAAAGAATCAGAAATGTAATTAACCCAAGCAAGCGAATCTCCGTTTTGTGTCCAATCTGTGGAAATCGGGGCATATTCAGTAGAAAGTGTATCAGTCAGTTTTAACGAATATGTGCTATCAAAAGAAAAAATTTGTAAAGAATTTGACACCTTATTTACAACTGATAAAAATATTCCATTTTGTGCCCATGAAACTGATGAAGGTGAAAACTCTGTTGGTTGGTGTGCAATTTGTACTGGCGTACTAGTATAATTAAATTGAAATATTTGTAGATTATTTGATCCTGAATTTGTTATCGCCAGCAGTTTATCTCCCGGGGCCCATGAGACTGAAGATGGCTGATTACCTGTGGATGCATTGCTTCCAATTTGTGCAAGCGTATCTGATTTAAAAATTTGCAGGGTATTAGAACCCGAATTTGTTACCGCAATGTATTTACCATATAATGACCAAGCAACGCATGAAGGATTTGATCCTGTCGATGCGCTTACGCTAAGCGTTGGTGTTCCGCCACTGAAATTATATACCTTGACCGTATTGTCGCCTGCGTTTATGACTGCTAATTGAGTGCTTGTAATTGACCAAGAGACCGAGATGGGTGAATTCCCCGTTATTACATCGCTACCGATCTGGGCCAATGTGGAAGGATCAAAAATTTGTAAAGTATTTGAGCCTTGGTTAACAACTGCGACGTAATTTCCATCTCGAGAATAATCTATGCAAGACGGTAAAATCCCTGTTTGGGTAGATAAAAATGTATCAGCAAGATCTGTTTGAGCAAACTCGAGTGCGCTGTTACTTTTTATTAGACATCTGTTGTCAAAATTTACCGTTCCTGTTGCAAATCTACATCCTGTTGGTGTTGTAAAAAGTGAGCACTCATTAAAATACATTCTTGATGACTTACTCGCCATTACAACAAAACTGTTTGAGGTGTATGTTGGCCATTGATCAAATGCACAGTCAGTAAAAGTTGCAGGTACGGCAGAAAATGTTGTTCCAATATCAAAATAAAAAATACTTTCAGGGGCTATAAATGTGTGTTGTGTGGATTGATAAATAAAAGCAGAAGTTCCTGTTACCGCAACATCACCGTCTATAAAAAGCTGTCCCTGTGGGAATAAGAAATCTTGTGACAGGGCAAGCTCAATATTTTCAAGTGCAAGATTGCTTTTGTGTGTTGCGAGCCGGATGCAAGGATCAGAGTAGTCGTTGAAAGTTTGTACAATTCTCATGTTGCGTAATGTTAGAGTGATATTTGTGTCAACAAAAATTCTGCCTCTTCGGCCAAAGATCAGATCATTCCCCTGTCCGTTAATTATAGTATCTGATTTTATGTGAATAATTGAGTTATCCGGGATTCTTAAGTCTTCATTTAGGAAAATAGTTTTTCCATTTCCACTTATTGAACCACTTCTTGAAAGTGTAAAGTTGGAATCGAGTTGCAAATCACCTTGGAGAATAAGTGTTCCGGTTTCACGTAAATCAAGTCCACCGGAAAAGGGGAACTGTATGTTAAAAACAGCTGAGGCATCGCTTAAAATAGTTGCCCCGGCATTAAATTTCACAAACCCATTAACAAGGAGATTATCTTTGTGAAAAACTCGATTTGAGGATAGGTATGAAACTGTGGTTGTTACGTCAAGCGGAGACATTGCGAATACATTTTTTGCAAAAAGTAGGAAACATAAAAAAAATATTTTTTTCATGTTTTGTCCTAGTCAGTGTTGTTATAAACAAGTATCCCTGACATCAGATCAAGATTGGCACCAGGCAAAATTTCAATATTTAAATTATCCGTAGCAATTCCATTACCCCACCAGATTGCTTCTGACAAAGATGCAGCCCCATCGTTGTACATCTGATTTTGGTTATCAATGATCAATGTGCCCTTTGTGAGTTGCAGCCCCGTGGTGGTTGTTTTAAGTGTGCAGCCATTCATATAAATACTTGAATCGCTTGCAAGTTCGATAAGATTATTCTTGGCCACTCGTGGACTATAACTAAATGTTACACCTGAATCCAGTAGGAGTTGTCTGTTAATTGTAAATGTCTGCACCGATTCATAACTGAAGGTGTTGAACCCTGAAATTTTGGAATTTTGTGTTATAAGTCCACCATCTCTATAAAAGTAGGTATCCGTTAGCACGAGATCACAATTTTGTAAAAAGATTGTACTGCTTTGATTTGTACATCTTAGATTTGAATTTGCAAGTCCGAATAAAACCTGGTTATTTATAGATAAAAATCCGCTGGTTATATTTAAGCTTCCCCCGGCATCAAAACTTAATGTATATCCGTAACCGTTTATAACAACAGTACCGGCCAAGTTTAATGGCAATGTTAGAGTTCTGTTATCTGTGAACTCTAGGGTTGAGTTTAAGAAGTAAAGAGATGATCCGGTTGGTAAATAAAGAGAGTTTTCATCATAATTTATGAAAACTACATTTTCAATATCAACTCTGTGTCCGGGATCGACTTGAAACAGGTTTTGAAATCCTTCTGCCAAACTTATCTGGTATCCATTACCTTGAATATAGGTATAGTTTGTATCCGGTGTAGACTTGATTATTAAATGTCTGTTTGGGCCAAGGGCAAGATTGTTTTTGAGTTCATAATAATATGTTTGCAAGGTTATGTCACCCGGATTTTCCGGAAGATCCTGAACTGGAGCTTGCTGATAAAGAACATTGGTTGCTCCAACCCATGACGGATCCCAGTTCCTTGGTGCATCATTACCTGCAGTCTGAACTATAGATTCTCGACTCCATCCCTGTATTGAGTCCGTTTCTCCCAAATAGAGTCTTCCGCTCGGCATAATAAAAATCGAACCGCCGCGGTTTGAAAATTGAAGCCCAGCCGACAGCGATGTTAATGTTATGAATAAAAGTGCGGTTATAATAAAGGTTTTAAAAATTTTAGTTACCATTCTCCTTAATCCTTTCCTTTTTTTTATAAAAATACTTTGATAACTTTACTAGTTTTGAAATTTTATTTTTTCAAGTCAACAATCTTATATTTTCATTGTTCAATTAGTGCATTAATAGGGTTCATCTTTGATGCCTTATATGCCGGATAATATCCAAAAATTAATCCGACTAAAACCATTGTTATTACCGCGATGGCAATTGAGGATGGAGTTATTACCGTAATCCATCCTGTAAAATAACTTGCAATTATAGGTGTGACTATCCCTAGCATTACTCCAAATACTCCACCAATTGTGCATAAAGTTAATGATTCAAGCAGAAATTGGTTGCGAATTGTTTTTCCCGTTGCACCAATTGCCATTCTAATTCCGATTTCTTGTGTGCGTTCGCCTATGGAAACAAGCATGATATTCATTACTCCGATTCCTCCGATTAACAAAGAGATTAAAGCTACGATTAGTAAAAAGAGTGTGAATACCGAAGATGCTTTACCGGCGGCTTTTAACATTCCATGTTGGTCGAAAATATTAAAGTCGTTGGCATCGTCCTCCAAGAGCTTGTGCTGTACACGTATTATTTTTGTAATACATCTGACTGTCTCAGGAATCAGATCTAAATTTTTTGTTGAGACAAATATTCCATTAACAATATCATCAAAAGAGCTTTTAAGGTATTTCTTTACGGTAGTGAAAGGTATATAACATTCCTTGTTTCTGTTCATAAATTCCCCGGGGTTTTCAATTTTTTCAAGCACCCCGATTATTGTAAACATCGTTTTGTTAACTTCAACCATTTTCCCTAGTGGGTTTGTATTTTTAAAAAGAGTTTTTGATATCTCATATCCAAGTACTATGACCTTTGCAACCTTTTGTACATGATGTTGTTGAATAAAACTTCCCTTAAGAATTTTACAGTTTCCAATTGGCATGTAATTTTCATTGCATCCATTAATCATTGTATCAACTTCACTAATCCCCTGATTTTTAACTTTGGCACTGATATATGACATAGGTGACACATACTGAATTGTTGTGCAGAGTTTTTTTAAAATTTTTGCGTGCTTTGTTGTTAAAGGAAGAATGGTTTTTTGTTGTTTGCCATGTTTTACGTTTGGCGGCCATCCGGGGCTGACATATATAAAATTTGTTCCAGAAGATAGAATGGAAGATCTGATTTTCTGCTCTGCCCCTTTTCCGATTGCAAGCAGTGCCACGATTGATCCAATTCCAATTACCACACCAAGTATTGTTAATACGGATCTGCCTTTATGGTGGCGTAGGGCCTTGAAAGATATGCGAATAAGTTGTAAAAGGTTCATTTTTTACAAAGCTCCTTGGAACCATTCGCCGTAGACTTTTTCCATTACGTTTGGTTCTTGGATATCGGTGATCAAAAGCTCAGATTCTTGCAATCCGCTAAGAACTTCCCAACATGTTTCATCATTTATTCCAATAAGAACAGGTCTTTGAATAAAACTGTTTTTTCCTACTATCCAGATGAATCTTACGCCTTGTTCAGTGTGTTCTTTTTTGAATTGTTTTTTTTCTTTTTCAGCCAAAGGGAAGAATTTGTAGTTCAGTTTTTTGGCGATTTTTTCAAGTATCTCAGAATCTATCTGGAATTAATTACTCCAGGTTGTGGTATAAAGCTTATCTCTTTTATCTTTTCTTTTATTAAAAGTTCAGGGTAACTATTTATTGTAATTTTTACCTTTTGTCCGGGATGAATTTGCCCAACCTCGCTTTCATCAATGTCGAAAGTTGATTTCATCTCAGAGATGTCTTGTGCCAATTCAAATAAAATATTTTGAAAGTCATTCAATACTGCTATACCTTCTGATATTCCAACGTTTGTGATAATTCCGTCGGATGGTGCAAGAATTCGTGAATTTTTTAATTCAAGTTCAGCTTTTTCCAGAATCACTTTTTGTGCGTTAACATCTTCGAGTGATTTTAGATAGTCTGTTTCAATCCTTTGAAATGCATTTCTTGAAAGTTGATTTGATTTAAAAAGTTGTTTCTGTCTTTCATAATACTCTTTTTGATAGTCGTACTCTTTTTGATATTTTGTTAGGGTGTGTTTTGCTGCTCTTATATCAGTATCATCTTTAACCAGCTCTATTATTGCTAAGAGTTGTCCTTTTTTGACAAAATCATTTTCTTTTACAGCTACTTTTTTGACTATGCCGGGGACCTGGCTTCCAATTTTGTAGCACTCTTTTAACTCCAAAATACCGGAAACGGATACTGTTTGATGAATTGTTTTCCGTTGGGGTGATGCGGTCTTAAAGAGTTGTGGTTCAACCTTTCTAAAAAATATTTTATAAATCTTATTTAAACCGAAAA
>CAZSLQ010000022.1:1021-1864 GCA_964607885.1 uncultured Pseudomonadota bacterium | reverse complement strand
CTTTAAATGCAGGCATATCTTCTACCGGATTTTTGCATCCCAAAAATTTCAGCGTTGCCCCGCCTCCTGTAGATAAAAACCCAAATTTTTCCTGAAGACCAAATAAATATGCCGCTGCGGCTGTGTCTCCACCACCTACGACAGAGAAGGCTTGTGAACCTGCGATTGCTCGTAAAATTTCTTTTGTTCCCGTCTGACCCTCTTGTGTATCATAAACTCCCATCGGACCATTGGTGAATATTACCTTGGCTTTTTTTATTTCCTGAACAAAAAGGTCAATTGTTTTTGGCCCGATATCTATGCATTTGGCGTTTGCAGGAATCTTATCGATGTCTAATATTTCGTTTTTAGAATTTAAAATTACCTGATCAATCGGAAGAACTATTTTAACACCGTTCTCCTCTGCCAGTTGCAAAATTTTTTTTGCTAGAGCTTCCGATTGCTCATCAATTTCAAGCGTGCCGGTGCATAAATTTTTGGCCTTTAAGAATGCAAGTGCAATTCCACCGCCTATAATAAAAGCTTTAGCTTTTTGGGTTATGAAATTTTCAAGCATCTCTATTTTGTCTTTGATTTTTATTCCGCCCAGAACAATTATAAAGTCTTTTGATTTGTTAAGTCTGATTTTTTCCAGGTTTTCAAGTTCTTTTTTTATTAATAGTCCCAATGCACGTTTTGATGAAGCAAACTGTTGTGCCAGTAAAGTCATGGAGGTATCGGCTCTATGAATATTTCCAAAGGCATCGTTTACGTACATGTCTGCCAGATTTGCAAGCAATTTGGCGAATGTTAGGTTTGAACTTTTTTCTCCACTAAAAAATCTTAGGTTTTCAAGTAGTAGAA
>CAZSLQ010000022.1:0-1011 GCA_964607885.1 uncultured Pseudomonadota bacterium | reverse complement strand
CTTTTTTTCCGCTAAAATCAGATCAGGCTCATACTCAATTTTATAACCTCTATTCAAAAACCAAGTTATTAATGTTTGCGTTGAAAGATCTTTGTCCATTAAATCCGAACGGTTAGATGCATCCGGGCGACCGATGTGGGTGCTCAAAATAATTTTGCCTTCGTTTTTCAAAATGTAGTTAATAGTTGATAAGGCTGATTCTAGTTTAAAATCTTGGAGTATTTTTCCATTTTTAATTGGAATATTTAAATCAGCCCTTAAAAAGATGCGATTTTTTTGTAATTTAAGCGAATTCAAATAAGGGAGGTTCAACTCGCTCTTCTCGATGTTCTTCATTTTTGTTCTCTCCGTTAATTTAAAATTAATTAACATACTTTATCAGGCTAGGCTACAAAGAGTCTAGAAAATTTTAATTTTGATATTTTATATCAATTTTTTATTAAAAAATGCACTTTTATATGGTAATTTATAATAGAAATTGGGGTTTGTTGCATGGCTTTGACAGGTTGCTTTTTCTCGGATACGTTTAAATTATCTAATTGAAAGTATTGTATAGTATTTAACTAGTGGGATTTGGGGGTTTTATAAACCTTTCAGGAGGATTTTATTTATGAAGAAAAGTCTACTTTTAGCTTTGGCATTTGCAGCTGTTTGTGGGTATGTTATGGCCCAGGACGAAGAAGTTACTCCAGCACCTGCTCCAGCACCTCAAGAAGAGACTGTGCAGCCAACCCAACCAGAAGAAGATGCATTTGATATGGGCGACGAAATGGGTTTGGATGAAGAGACAGAAGAAATTAAGTAATTAGTTTTTATAACTAAAAAGGGCCGTAAGTTTTAAACTTATGGCCCTTTTTTTATTCTTGTCTTAAGACTTTTGCAATCTCTATCTGTTTTGAGCGCCTTGAGGGTATCCATGTCGCCAAGAATCCCAGTAACATTGTGGACACAAAAACTGCAAAGAAGATTTCCAGGTCCATTCTTGCAGGAAGATGGGATACGTAGTAAACA
>CAZSLQ010000021.1:6435-15642 GCA_964607885.1 uncultured Pseudomonadota bacterium | reverse complement strand
CGAATCGGAAAATTTAAAACCCTCTTTAAAATCCATTTTAACATTTCCCAAGTAGATATGGCCTTAACTTCTGCTCAATCTTTGGTAAAGCCTTTTTAAGCATACGTTTATACTCAAAATCCAAAAAATCACTACTGGTAACCGGATTTCTAGGTTTAGAAATCAGATGTAAAAAATAAAAATTGTTGGTTGTAACAATATCCCTACTAAAATTAAGAAGTTGGCATTCAAGTTCCAGCCTAATTGTAGAGTTAAATAATAAAATATCCGGTGAAACATATTTTTGAACAGGATCAAGACGTTTTATGGTAACATTCAAAGTGTATGCGTTCGATGCATTAGACATAACTTTATACCCTACCAATTCAAAATATTCCACAAGTGAGTCATAAACCGTAGATGCGATATTCTCATAAACCTGGCTACTTACAGGCATACTAATAAAAAGTGGAACCGCCTGGTTATGTACAGACATATTCTGATAAGTTGTATGCTTGAATGCACAAGATGGCAAAAACGCCATTACAGTACAAAGAAAAAAAATACGGCACATAGGACTATTTAAGCCCCTTTATTCTATTCTCTAAGCTAAAAATACCGGGATGGGAATATCCCCTTGAATAATGTTTAGTACCATTGTCAGGTAAAGTCAAAATTTTGCATGGCGGTACAACCTGTGAACAGGCATCAAAAATATCTTTAACAGATTTTAATGCCAAATCCTTAAGACGTTCAAAATGTTCCCAAGACATCGGTTTTTTTTCTGACGTCCCCTGAACCTCAATCAAATTGCCACTACCAGAGATAACAAAATTAAAATCCGCTTCAGCATTTTTATCTTCAAGATAATTTAGATCCGTTACCAATTGATCATCAACAATTCCAACGGAGATAGCCGCAATCAATTCTGTAACGATATTTTCTTCAATCAAACCGGCCTGGATCCAGCGCTGGACGGCCAAATTCAAAGCAAGACTTGCAGCTGTAATTGATGCAACTCGAGTCCCACCATCAGCTTGCAAAACATCACAATCAATCAAAATGCTTCGCTCTCCAATTTTATCAAGATTAACACAAGAACGTAGGCATCTACCAATTAATCGCGATATCTCTACACTTCTGGAATTACGTTGAACGGAACTGGACTCACGCAAAGTACGTTGTTGAGTAGCGCATGGCAGCATGGAATACTCTGCCGAAAGCCACCCAACCTTCTGCCCCTTTAAAAATGGCGGTACAGATTGTTGCAAGCTTACTGACACCAAAACTTTTGTTTGGCCTAACTCAAAAAGTAATGATGCATCGGCATAACCAAATGCATCATACTGTAATTTAATTGAACGAATCTGATCAAAATTGCGCTGATCGTTTCTTTTGCTCATTGCCTAGATTTCTTTATTTTTCAGTCTTTTTCAAGATCCGGAGCTGTAAGCCTTATTCTGTCAGTTTCGCGATCATATGCAGATATTCTAACTCGAAGTTGCTCATTGATCTTGCAGATTTTATTCAAGTCTCTCTGCTTTGATCTTGCAATTGTCGAAACGTGAACCAATCCCTCTTTTCCAGGAACAAGTTCAACAAAAACACCAAAATCTGCTACCCGCTTAATAATTCCATTAAATGTTGCACCCACCTGAACATCACCTGCAATAATTTTAACCCAGCTCTCTGCTTTGGCTGCAGCAACAGCATCTTTTGAATAAATCTTGACTATTCCATCATCAGCAATATCAATTTGAGTTCCGGTCTTTAAAATGATCTCTTTGATAATCTTACCGGCAGGTCCTATAATTGCACCAATCCTATCTACAGGAACCCTAAAAGAAACAACTCTTGGTGCAAGATCAGAAAGACTTTTTCGTGGTTCAGAAAGAGTCTTACTCATCTCTCCCAACAAAAACAATCTTGCGATTCGCGCCTCTTCCAAAGCATTTTCAAGAACCTCACGAGAAAGTCCAACCTTGTCTTTTATATCAAGCTGGAATGCCATAATACCTTCAGATGTACCGGTAACCTTAAAATCCATTAACCCGTAACCATCTTCTTTGCCGGTTATATCTGTTAAAACATGCATCTTACCGGAAGAATCCCTTAATGCGCCCATAGCAATTCCGGCCACAGGAGATTTAATTGGAACCCCGGCATCCATCAAAGATAAACTCGTCGAGCAAACAGTAGCCATCGAAGAAGATCCGTTTGACTCCAAAACATCAACCACAGATCGAATAGTATATGGAAACTCTTCCTGAGAAGGCAAAACATTCAAAAATGAAGTCTCAGCTAAATACCCGTGACCAATCTCACGCCTTCCAGCTCCACGGATAGGCTTAACTTCGCCGGTTGCAAACGGAGGAAAGTTATAATGCAACATAAACAACCTCTCCTGAACCCCGTCATGCAACGTCTCAATTTTTTGCGCATCTTGAGATGTACCAAGTGTTATACTTGCAAGTGCCTGCGTCTCACCTCTCTGGAATATTGCTGAACCATGCGAGCAAGGAATAGTTGAAACTTCTGAGTAAATAGGTCGAATTTGGTTAAATTTTCTTCCATCCAAACGACTTTTGCGTTTAACAATCTCCTCAGACATATCTTTTTTCAAAATTTCATCCAGTAAAAATAAAATTACTGAACCAAGCTCTTTGTTCTGCTCGATTTCGGCACTAAATTTTTCAAGAATACTCTCTACAAGTTTCTCAAATCCCGCATAACTCTCTTTTTTTGTTGCAGCAAACAACTTGTCAAGATAATTTGGATCTAAAGAGGCCCTAACCTTTTTACCCCAATCCTCCCAATCGATTTTGGACTCTACCTGGGATTTTGGTTTACCAATCTCAGATTGAATCTGTTGTTGCCATCTGATTTGATTCTTGATCTGCTCATGTGCAGAGAGAAGCACATCAATTAATTCCGATTCCTTAACATTATTACAGTGACCCTCGACCATACAGATCCCATTCTCAGTTCCCACTATAATTATATCGGAATCTGAGTTAACAAGCTCCTCATGCCCAGGATTAAACTTCCATTGTCCATTTATTCTGCTTGCCTGTACGGCACCAACAGGTCCAAGGAATGGAATATCGGAAACAGATAATGCTAGAGATGCACCAATTAATGCCAATACATCAACAGGAAATTTACCGTCGGAAGAATAAACAGTACAAAGAACCTGAACCTCATTAAAATAAGTTTGTGGGAACAGTGGACGTATTGGCCTATCTATAATTCGAGATGCAAGAACTTCAATATCACTCAATTTGCCTTCTCGTTTTACATATCCGCCAGGAATTCTTCCAACAGCAGAAAGCCTTTCACGGTATTCAACTGTTAAAGGGAAAAAACCTTTAAATTCTTGCGCCGACTTGCCGGCAACAGCGGTTGCAAGTACAACATTATCACCGACCTTAATCCAAACCGCCCCATCTGCTTGACGAGCAAGCTTGCCAACCTCTGCAACCAATCCCATATCCGATAAAGTAAAAACCTTATGCATAATTAAACCTCAATATAAACTATAAAACAAGCTTGCTAAAATCAATTTCAAACTAAATTAACTTTGCCAAATTCTGGTATGATGTTAAATCTTTTCTTTTAAGATAATTCATCAAAGCACGACGCTGCCCAACAAGCTTTGAAAGACCACGCTGAGAATGATAATCTTTGGGGAAATTTTTCAAGTGTTCAGAAATCTGCTTAATCCTAGCTGATAATAAAGCAATTTGCACCTGACTTGACCCTGTATCTCCTGCATGAATTGCATTCTGCTTGATGATCGTATCTTTTTCTTCTCTATTCAACATTTATTCAACCTCTTTTATAACCCAACAAAATTATTTACTATAACCAAATTTATAATAGGCGCGAGCGGATTCGAACCGCTGACCCTTGCTACGTCAAAGCAATGCTCTACCAACTGAGCTACGCGCCTGATTATCCTCACTTAGTGATTGCCACTTGAAAGTTATTTTAAAGATATCTTATCTAAGCCTGCCTCGAGCATCTCTTCTTCTCGAGCCTGCTTTTCAAAATCTGAAACATCCTCACCTAGGTACTTACTTCTAAATGATTCAACTCCAGTTCCAGCAGGTATTATCTTACCAATTATAATATTTTCTTTCAAGCCATATAAATAATCAACCTGTCCTGCAAGTGCGGCCTCCGTTAAAACACGTGTTGTTTCCTGGAAAGAAGCGGCCGATATAAAGCTTTCAGTACCAAGAGATGCTTTTGTTATTCCCATTAAGATCGGTTTTGCCGTAGCAACACGCTTTCCTTCTTTTGTCAGCGCCTTGTTAATGGATTGAAGTTGCAGTTTATCAACTCTATCTCCAATAACAAAGTTAGTATCACCAGCGTCCACTATGCGAACCTTCCTTAACATCTGGCGAACAATTGTTTCAATATGCTTATCGTGAATATCTACACCCTGCAAGGTATAGATCTCTTGTACTTCCTTAACCAAATAGTTTTGGACGGCATCAGGCCCAAGAATTTTCAACAAATCGTGCGCATTCGGCACACCAAATGTCAGAGCATCTCCAGCCTTGACAAGCTCTCCATCTTCAACATTAAGGTGCCTATTACGTGGAACGTTATATTCAAACGTCTCGCCACCCTCGGCAGTAACTATAATTTTACGGTACCCACGATGAACACCGCCAAACCTGACAACCCCGTCAACTTCACTCAAAATGGCAGCATCACGAGGAACTCGAGCTTCAAAAAGTTCCGTAACTCTAGGCAAACCACCCGTAATATCTTTTGTCTTTTTTTCTTCTCGAGGAAGTTTTGCCAAAATATCTCCAGGATAAACAGTTGCACCATCCTCAATAGTCAGAATAGCACCGGTTGGCAGATAATATCTGGCCAACTCTCCACTCTCATTATCCAGAACCGCAATACATGGCTGACGTCGTTCATCTCTTTTTTCAAGAATCATCTTATTTGAACGTCCGACAGTTTCATCAAATTGTTCCTGATATGTAACATTTTCAATAAGATCAATAAACTGAATTTGCCCGGCCCTCTCCGACATAATAACTTTAAAGGGATCCCATTCAGCTATCTTTTGACCCTTTTCAACCATAACCCCATCGTCTACCATAAGCCAGGTTCCATACTCAATTCTAAACTCCTCCAACTCTCTTCCATCTTCTGAAACAATAGCAATTTTAGAACGACGGTTCGCAACGGTCCAAATACCCTTACGATTTTTAACAGCGTAAACACCCTTAAATAAAACTTTACCCGCAAATTTTGCTTTATGAAAATTTTCTTCCACAAGTCCACTTGCTGTTCCTCCAACGTGGAAAGTTCTCATAGTAAGCTGCGTTCCCGGCTCACCTATTGATTGAGCCGCTATAATACCAACAGCAGTCCCAACATCAACAAGTTTTTGGGTTGAAAGATCCATTCCATAACACTTCGCACAAATACCACGCTTTGACTGGCATGTCAAAACAGACCGAACAGCTGCCTGTGTAACTGCCGAATCTTTTAAAATTTCAACAACAGAATCATCAATTAAATCACCCTGTTTTACAATTATCTTTCCAGAAACAGGATCCTTTATATCTTCTGCAGCAATCCTACCAAATACACGTTTTGCCAATGGGGCAATAACCTCACCCGACTCTCTAAGCTCAGAAATAGACAAATATCCAAGCGTTTGACAGTCAATTTGCGTTACAACAACATCCTGTGAAACATCAACCAAACGCCTTGTCAGATATCCGGAATCTGCAGTTTTTAAAGCCGTATCAGCTAAACCCTTACGAGCACCGTGAGTGGAAATAAAGTATTCAAATACACTTAACCCTTCTTTAAAATTTGCAAGAACCGGTGTTTCCATAATTTCGCCGGATGGGGTTGCCATCAATCCCCTCATGGCCGCCAACTGACGGATCTGCTGTTTTGATCCTCTAGCACCGGAATCAAGCATCATAAAAACAGGATTAAATGGAACATTGTCCTTTTTAAGATTTGCCGAAGCCGTCTTATCCTGATTTTCCAAAACCGAAATCATATCGTTTGTAACCGTCTCTGTAGCTTTTGCCCAAACCTGAATAACTTTATTATAACGCTCACCATTTGTTATTGCACCATCAAGATAAAGACGCTCAACCTCTTCTACCTCTTTCAAACCATTTGAAACAACCTTATGCTTTGAATCAGGTATAACAATATTTTCCATTGAAAGAGAAATTCCACCTAGCGTTGCATAACTAAATCCAAGTTGCTTAATTTTATCAAGAGCAACAACCGCAGCCTGAGCTCCACAGGTTTTGTACATTCTCTCAACAAGTTTGGCTATATCCTTTTTCTTAACAGCCTTATTAACCCATTCAATCTCAGCTCCTTCAGGTAGAGCTTCAAACAAAATAATTCGCCCAACCGTAGTTTCAACAATATTTCCAGACTTCATTCGTACTTTAATCGAAGCTTGGATATCTACTTGACCGTGCTGCATTGCATAAATGACCTCCTGAACAGAGGAAAACACAAGACCCTCACCAGGAACATTTTTTCTACTTTTGGTCATGTAATAAAGCCCCAAAACCATGTCCTGAGATGGTGTTGCAAGAGGCCTACCACTAGATGGGGACAGTATATTTTTAGTAGAAAGCATCAACTTTTCAGCTTCCAACCTAGCTTTATGGCTTAATAGAATATGGACGGCCATCTGGTCACCATCAAAGTCAGCGTTAAAAGCAGCACAAACCAACGGATGAATTTTAATAGCCTTTCCCTCTACAAGCATTGGATAAAAAGCCTGAATTCCAAGTCTATGCAAAGTCGGTGCACGATTTAATAAAACCGGACGATCTTTTACAACCTCTTCAAGTGCCTCCCAAACCTCTGACGTCATTTCCTCAACCATATTCTTTGTAACTCTACATAAACATATGGTTTAAAAAGTTCCAAAGCCATAATCTTAGGTAAACCACACTGATGAAGTTGGAGCTGTGGCTCCACAACAATAACAGAACGGCCCGAGTAATCAACTCGTTTACCTAGCAAGTTTTGACGGAATCTACCCTGTTTTCCTCTTAACATCTCACTTAATGACTTAAGAGGTCGTTTGTTAGAACCTCTAACAGGTTGTCCTCTACGCCCATTATCAATAAGGGCATCAACAGACTCCTGAAGCATTCGTTTTTCATTTTTTATAATTACATCCGGCGCTTCCAACTCTATTAAACGCTTCAAACGAATGTTTCTATTAAGCACCCTTCTATAAAGATCGTTTAAATCGGAACTTGCAAATCTACCACCCTCAAGCGGAACCAACGGACGAAGGTCCGGTGGAAGTACCGGCAACACCTCGAGAATTATCCACTCAGGTCGGATTGTTGCCTGTACCAAATTTAGCAAAATCTTATAACGTTTGGCTAAACGATGTCTAATCGCAATAGAAGTTGTTTGCTCAAAATCTTCCTGAATTCTTCGTACCTCAAAATTCAGATCCATCGATGCCAAAAGTGCCCTGATAGCCTCAGCACCCATCTCAGCCTTGAACACCAAATCCTCTACGTTGTTGCGAACATAATCCTCATACTCCTGAGATGTTAAAAGGTATTTTTGAGGAAATGGCGAATTGCCTTGATGTATGACAATATAACTATCAAAATAAATAACTCTTTCCAGATCCCTTACAGTCATCCCGGTTATTAAGCTAAGATAGCTAGGGATACCTTTTAAAAACCAGATGTGACAAACGGGAGAAACCAAATTAATATGCCCCATGCGCTCGCGTCTAACGCGTGATTGAATAACTTCAACGCCACACTTTTCACAAGTAACACCTCGATGTTTCATTCTTTTGTATTTGCCACAATTACATTCCCAGTCCTTTACCGGACCAAATATTCTGGCACAAAATAACCCATCTTTCTCTGGTTTCAACGTTCTGTAGTTAATTGTTTCTATCTTCTTAACTTCCCCGTAAGAAAGCGATCGGATCTTATCTGGAGAGGCAATACTGACCCTCATGGCATTAAATTGAGTCGATTTTATATACTCACGAAACTTTTCAAGAATTCTATTATTCACCGACTTGCTCCTTACTTGTCTTTAAAAGATCAACTTGTAACCCTAAACTCTGAAGCTCTTTTACAAACACGTTAAACGACTCTGGAATTCCAGGATCCGGAACCTCTTCGCCTCGAACTATTGATTCGTAGGCTTTTATACGACCATTTATATCATCAGATTTTAATGTCAACATCTCCTGTAACGTGTAAGCAGCACCATAAGCATACAATGCCCATACTTCCATTTCTCCGAGTCTTTGCCCACCAAACTGAGCCTTACCGCCAAGAGGCTGTTGCGTAATTAATGAATATGGACCAACGGAACGAGCATGTAATTTGTCATCGGCCAAGTGATTAAGCTTCATCATGTGTATGTAACCAACAGTAACAGGCTGTGCAAAAGCTTCACCGGTACGCCCATCAAATATCTTATATACGCCGGTCTCAGAAAGCCCAAGCTTCTTAAGCAAAGGTTTTATTTCGCCTTCATAGTCAGCTCCTGCAAAAATTGGAGTTTGCATTGCAACACCGTACTCAATCGTTCTTCGTGCAAGATTTTCAACCTCTTGCTTCCCATATTTTTTTTCAGTGTCATCAACCAATTTTTTACCAAAATAATCACTTAAACGAGATTTTATTTCGTTATAACTCATCTCATTGACCGCTGAAGCAAAATCCTTACCCATCTTTTTGCCGGCCATACCCAATATCGTCTCAAGTATCTGGCCAACATTCATACGGCCAGGAACACCAAGTGGATTAAGAACCAAATCAACAGGTGCACCATCACTCATATATGGCATATCCTCAATATTGACAACACAGGAGACCACACCTTTATTACCATGTCGTCCGGCCATTTTGTCTCCAACCGAAATATGCCGCTTAGCCGCAACATACACCTTGATCATCTTTATCACACCAGAAGGAAGGTCATCACCTTTTCTCAACTGAGCAATACGATCATTTTTCAATGCTGCCAAT
Source organism: uncultured Pseudomonadota bacterium (assembly GCA_964607885.1). Taxonomy (GTDB): domain Bacteria; phylum Babelota; class Babeliae; order Babelales; family RVW-14; genus JBAZAX01. Next base: position 6,622 of record CAZSLQ010000021.1, on the reverse strand, counting down.
ATGTGGGTCTGGTTGGAGTACATATCCTTAAACATGATAATTTTATCAGAGATATCCTTGTCAGAAACCTTTAACTCAAGAATCTCTTCAAGCGATAATTTTTGAACCTGTGTTTTCTTAAGAGTCTCTTTTTTAGACCCCTTAGTTACTTCAACCTTTTCAAGAAGCTCTACCAATTTTTCTTTGA
>CAZSLQ010000021.1:0-6425 GCA_964607885.1 uncultured Pseudomonadota bacterium | reverse complement strand
TACCTTCAACCCCTGGCGGAACCCTTAAGGATGTATCGCGGACTTCCCTTGATTTTTCACCAAAAATAGCCCTTAGCAATTTTTCTTCAGGAGATACCTGAACATCACCCTTTAAAGTAACCTTACCAACTAAAATATCACCAGGTTTAACACGAGTGCCAATTTTTACAATTCCATCCTCATCAAGTGCTTCTAAAAGTTTTTCGGAAAGATTTGGAATATCCTTTGTAATCTCTTCCGCACCAAGCTTAGTTTCTCGCGCCTCAACAATAAACTCTTCAACATGGACAGATGTAAACATGTCATCGGCAACCATACGCTTACTTACAACAATTGCGTCCTCAAAGTTGTAACCCTGCCATGGCATAAACGCAACAAGAACATCGTTTCCGAGAGACAATTCTGAGTGGTAAGTAGCAGCACCGGAGGCTATAACCTGCCCCTTATCAACAACATCGCCAATTTTTACATTAGGCACAAAATGAATCCAAGTATTATGACTTGAGCGTCCATATTTTTTGAGATTGTAAACCTCAATAGGTTTAGAAATAAGTTCGGCTTCACTAACAGTTTTAAAATCAACTCTGATTATTATCTTATCGGCGGAAACATACTCAACAATACCTGCACATCGCGATCTTATAATTGAGCCCTCCAAACTTCCTACCTCAACTTCCATTCCAGTTCCAACAATTGGAGGCTGACACTTAACCAGAGGAACAGCTTGTCGTTGCATGTTTGACCCCATGAGCGCTCTATTCGCATCATCATGCTCAAGAAATGGAATTAATCCTGTTGGGACAGAAAATATCTGTCGGGGAGATGCATCTATATATGTAACATCTTTTGCACTAACCGAAACAATGTTACCATTTTTTCTTGCCAAAACCTTTGCATCAACTATCTTGTGTTTATCATCAACCTTTGTTGTTGCCTGTGCGATGGTTTCACCCAACTCCTGGAATGCATCAAGATAAAAAACATCATCCTGAACCACACCATTTTTAACCGGTCTATAAGGAGTTTCAATAAACCCTAGATCGTTAACTTTCGCATAAGTCGAAAGCGACGAAATCAATCCAATATTTTGACCTTCGGGAGTCTCGATAGGACAAATTCTTCCATAGTGTGATGTGTGTACATCTCGCACCTCAAATGTTGCCCTGTCTCGCGTTATACCACCGGGTCCAAGTGCAGATAAACGCCTTTTGTGGGCCATTTCTGCCAATGGATTAGTTTGATCCATAAACTGAGACAATTGACCCGTTCCAAAAAATTCCCGCAAAACAGCAGCAAGAGGTTTTACATTTAAAAAATCATAAGGCATCAAAGCCGCATAATTTTCTTGTAATCTAAAACGCTCTTTGACAATTCTCTCAATTCTTGCAAAACCTACATATAGCTGTGATTGTAATAATTCACCAACCAAACGAATCGCACGATTTCCCAAGTGATCGATATCATCAATTTCACCTTCTCCGCGCTCTTTAAGACCAATCAAATATCTCAAAGTTGCAAGTATATCTTCCTGCGTTAAATAGGTAAGATTTTTATCAATATCCAGGCCGAGTTTCCTATTAATTCTGGCACGACCCACAATGGTTAAATCATAAAACCGCGGATTAAAAAACAGGTTTTGAATATACTCTTCCATAACCTTAAGCGAAGGAACATCTCCTGGCTTAAGTTTTCCGTATACTTCCCTTAGAGCATCTTCACGATTAGAAATCTTATCTTGATCAAAAGTCAGTGCCATTGTTGGCTGAAACACGTACCCCGAAGATTTAATGATCTCAAAGGATTTTAACTTACTCAATAGATCATCGATCAACTCTTCTGAGATAAAAGTTCCCTGAGAAACCAAAATCTCACCGGTTTCCTTATCAATTACATCCCTTGCTATCACCTTGTTGATCAAAGTACTTTTTCGAACAATTAAAGAATTTACCCCGGCTTTAATTAATTTTTCTATAGAAGCCTCAGTTAAACGCTGTCCAACCAAAAATTGCTTCTCGAGATCTTTTGAAATGGCGCCAGTCTCAAGACGTTGACCAACTAACTTAACACTAACTTTTTTCAAAAACTTGTCACCCTTAACCTCAATGGTCTCGGACTCATAAAATTTTGATAAAATTAAATTCTTGTCAATCCCCAAAGCCTGCAAAAACGTTGTTGCAAGAATTTTCTTTTTTTTATCTATCCTGACATTTACAACATCATTATGATCAAATTCAAAATCTATCCATGAACCTCTGGCCGGTATAACCCTGGCAACCTGGTACGGTTGACCCCTAAAATCACGATTTTTTTTGCTCATAGTAAAAATTACGCCAGGGGCCCTATGTATCTGACTTACAACAACACGATCAACTCCATTTATCAGGAAAGTTCCTTGACTACCAAGCTTAAACCTATCATCCTGATCCTCGTATAAATCAACCATTACAGGAAGATCGCAAAAATATATATCCTGCTCCTTAATATCCCTTACAACGCGCTTGGATGTCTCAGGATCAATATCCCATGTCATCAATTGCATTTTAACCTTAAGCGGCATCGAGTAGGTTTTGCCACTGTAACGACAGTCATCAACGTTTGAATCAACTTTTATGGTTACACGAGAAAAACACTTTTTACAGCGAACATAAGATGCAGTATCTTTTTTACAGTTTGGACAAACGATAGAATCTTTTAGTGAGCCATGACCACTTTTTTTACATGATCGGCATTGCCACTTATACCTATTCTCAATTCCGGTAATCTGTCCACAAATACAAGCCCAATTGCCTAACTCGTAACTTATAAACTCCAATGAAATCTTCTCATTATGCTCAATTGGAAAAGTATCATGAAATACCTTTTGTAAACCCACATTTCTACGCTCGGAAGGCAAACAATCCAACTGCACAAAATCGTTAAAAGACTTTGATTGCACTTCAATGAGGTTTGGCAATGAAACCACCTCTTCAACTTTCCCGAAAGATTTTCGTAAAAGACCCTTACCTCTTCCGTATTGAGACATCAACTTGCTCCTACTCGTAAAGATTCAAATCAACCGGACAATACACAGGCAAACAAGCTAACCGAATAGCTTTTATATATAATAATTCCTAAAGAACGAATTAGATTCCGCTTCGCCTAAACGGAATCTAATTTTAAAACCTAGTACAAATTGGAAAAAATACACAATAAATTTGTCAAGTAGAAATCGTAAATCGAAATCCACCCTTATGAAATTATGACAAATCTACCTTGGCTCCTGCCTCTTCCAATGCTTTTTTAATTTTCTGAGCCTCTTCTTTTGGAGCGGACTCCGAAACAACAAACGGCGTATTTTCTACAGCCTCTTTTGCCGCACCAAGCGCCAATGATGTAACAGATCTCAACGCTTTAATAACTTTTATTTTTTCTGCTCCAGAATCTTTTAATGTGACCTTAAATTCATTCTTCTCTTCTTGAGCAGCTGCCGCAGGGGCTCCAGATTCCGCAGGTGCTGCCGCGGCCATAGGCATAGCAGCGGAAACCCCAAACTTTTCTTCTAATTCCTTTACCAGCTCGGCTAAATCCATTACAGACATTTTGCTTATTTCATCTACAAATTTAGCAAACTTAGTTGATGGCATGTTAAAAACTCCCTTACAAAGTTAAACACTAATTCACAATTAAATTACCATGTTTAGGTGAATCCCAAAATTAAAGATATTCGACCCCCAACCTAATAACTAATACAATCATAATATCAAACAATCCTAATTACTGCTACCTTTATTTTCTTCAAAATGCTTCATGCTTTGAGGAAAATTAGTAACAATCTGATCAAGCACTCGCGCAAAAGCTGATATTGGCGCTTTCATTGTGCCAAGGAGATGAGCAAGTAAGACCTCTCTTGATGGCAAACTAGCCATGGTCTTTATCTGAGAAGCATCTAATACCTTGGATTCAAAAATTCCTGAGACTATTTTCAAAGCCTCATTTTCTTTTGCGAAATTTACCAATTGCTTGGCAACTCCAGAAACTTCATTTTTTGCAAAAACAAGACCAATTTGATCTTTGAGATTAGCCTTAAAATCATCGATTCCATCTAATTCTTTGGTTGCCAAATCCACTAAAGTGACTTTTACCACTTTCAATTGGCCACCATTTTGACGAAGATTCTTTCTCAGCGGAAACACTCAATCCTTTATAGTTGACAATAAATACTGCCTGCGATCCCGAGATAAGATCTTTTGCAACCGATAAAGCTTTTTCTTTTTCTTGACGATTCATTTTCGATCCCTTTTTAAACTGAAACTTCGTCAGGGTTAATACTTATCCCAACACCCATTGTGGAAGAGATCGTAACCTTCTTTAGGAACTTACCTTTTGAAGTTGCTGGCTTAGCAACTTGAATAGATTTCAGCCAAATCAAACGTCACTGTGCCAACCTTATTATTTGGCAACAATCCACGTGGACCGAGAATCTTTGCGACTTTTCCAACCAACCCCATTAAATCCGGTGTTGCAACAGCCACATCAAAATCCACCCATCCTGACTCTATCTTTTGTATCATATCTTCAGCACCAACGAACTCGGCGCCAGCTTTCCGAGCGGCATCTTCGTGCTCACCCTTTGCAAAAGCAAGAACTCTAACTCTTTTACCTGTACCATGAGGAAGAAGAACAGAACCTCTTACTGTCTGTTCCCCCTTGGAGGCATCAATCCCAAGAACAATGTCAGCATCAACTGTTTCGTCAAACTTTGCATGGGCATTTTTGACAATAAAATCAATCGCCGACTTCCAAGAGTTGACATTAGCTCCTGCTAGATTTTCTCTGGCTTTCAAATGTTTTTTACCAGTATGACTCATAAAAATCCATTCCTTCTTATGCCTTAACGGCACAAATTAAGCAGTTCAACCGCTATTCGACTCTAATCAAAATTAATCAATAACACTAAGTCCCATACTTCTAGCACTGCCAGCAATAATTTTTTTTGCGGCATCTTCATCAACTGCGTTTAAGTCGGGCATTTTAATCTTTACAATCTCTTCTATTGCCGACCACTTAATAGTCCCAGAAGTCGTTTTACCCGGATTACTAGAACCCTTTGTAATATTTGCCCTTTTCTTCAATAATTCAGAAACTGGCGGAGTCTTTAGGATAAAATCAAAAGTTTTATCCTTGTAAATCGAGATAACAACAGGTACAGTCTCGCCTTTTCTCTTCGCAGTTGCAGCATTAAATTTCTTGCAAAAATCCATAATATTAACACCGTGTTGACCCAAAGAAGAACCAACCGGAGGGGCTGGAGTTGCAGCTCCAGCGGGAATCTGAAGCTTAACATTTGCCTTTATTTCTTTTGCCATGTGCACTAACCTTTATAGCTTAATCCCACTTCGCGATGACTACTTATTCTCGGCATACGCCGATATTACTTATATTTTAATACATTAAGTTTAAATCTATTTTTTTACTTGGTCAAAACCCAATTCAACTGGAGTTAGTCTTCCAAAAAGACTAACCATAACAGTGAGTTTTTCTCGGTCATCATCAACCTTATCAATCATTCCTACAAAGCCGGAAAATGGCCCGCTTTCAATATGAACCTCATTTCCAACCACAAAAGGAGTTTTTTCACTAGATACAGCAAGTTTCCCAGACATTTGTGAAAAAATTCTATCAACTTCTTTATCCGTCAAAGAAACAGGACTCTCTCCACCCAAAAATCTCGAAACTCGCGGATTTGATGCGACTAATCTAAAGGCTTCCCCAACCATTTCCATCTGAATCAAAAGATAGCCGGGAAATATTTTTTCTTTTCTATTTTTATCATCTGAAAAAAAACTAACAACCTCGCCTGTTGGCACCAAAACCTGGCCAAAAAGCTCCTCTAAGCCCTCTTCCTTGATTCTTTTTTCCAGATCGGTTTTTACGATATCTTCATATTCTGTAAAGACCTGAACCACGTACCAACGTTTCATTGTTAATTAAACACTCCACAACAAAATTTTAATAAATTACCCACCAATAATCTTTCTAATAACAAAACTAGAAACCGCATCCATACCCCCTAAAATAAAAGCAAAAACCACCACCAAGATGCAAACTATTATGGTCGTACCAATCAACTCATCCTTGGTCGGCCAGGTAATTTTTCTGATCTCTGCTCTAACTTCATTTATAAATGTCATAACTTTATTCATTTAACACCCTTTGCTACAAGCGCCTTCCCACAAACCCACTCATCCCGCGTATCAGCCATAGCCTTAGCGACGGCCGGAGCTTGTCGAAGGATGGCAGGCCAGGAGGGATTCGAACCCCCAACCCGCAGATTTGGAGTCTGCCGCTCTACCAATTAGAGCTACTGGCCTACTAAACGTTCTACTTTTTCTCTTTATGTGCAGAATGCTTGCGGCACTTTTCGCAATACTTATTTAGCTCTAATT
>CAZSLQ010000020.1:15355-15664 GCA_964607885.1 uncultured Pseudomonadota bacterium | reverse complement strand
AGGGTTTTTATGTAAAAAGAACTGGCCTGCTTGTAAATTTTTTTTTCGGGTTTCTCCGGATCTTCTGTCTCATTTTCAACCATCACCGTATCCGGATTAGCTCCGTTAGATTTAAAATTAAGTCGATATACAACGTGATTCGCTATAGCCTCTTGCCTTGCAAATAAGGTAATATTATTAAGCTCATCTAGCACAGAACTCCATTCCGCTTTTGGAGATCTGAATGCAAGTCGTGGTACAGTGAAGGTTGCCATCACTCCAATAAGGAAGATGACAACCATCATCTCTATCATTGTAAATGCACGTTGT
>CAZSLQ010000020.1:8674-15341 GCA_964607885.1 uncultured Pseudomonadota bacterium | reverse complement strand
ACTTCCACTACCTATCCAAAGAATTTCATATTCGCGATATTTATTTCTATACTTTTCAGGAGGACAGTGGTAAATAAATGGTTCATGTTTGCTATCTTCAATTCCATCTTCACCGCCTGCTACGAAAGGCCATTTTTTTGCTCGTTCCGCTCTGCGAAACTGTTCATCATTTGGTCTTGGATTTTCTACCAACGCAATTAATCCCTCGCGCGTGGAAGGGTATGTTCCGAATTCCATTCTGTACGCGGCTAGCGCGGATTGTATATTTGCAACTTTGAGTTTAACTTGTGTTGCACCTGCTTGACGCCAGTATTGTGCGACTCTTGGTACAACCAAAGCCATTATTATACCGATGATAAAAATAACAACCATCATCTCTATCATTGTGAATGCTTTGTTTGATTTTATTTTCATAAAATTCTCCTAATAAATCTAAATTCCCGCCATATCTGCCATACTCATGATTGGCAAAAATAGAGAGACCATAATAAACGCGATAATAACACCTGTGACCACCGTCATAACCGGGCCAATTTTTGCAGTTAGCCCCTCAGTCAGTTCACCTAGTTCTTTATCATAATCATCTCCCACGCTCAAGAGCATTTCTCCAAGTTTGCCTGATTGTTCTCCCGTGCTAATCATGTAAATTGCAATATTCGGGAAAATTCCCGTTTCACGCAAGTATTTCGAGATTTTACCCTCTTTGATAATTTTATCTCGAGCTTGATTTAATTGCTTGACCAACACTGCATTATCCACGATATTACAGACAATATCAAGAGCCTCGGATAAGTTTACTCCGGCCTCAAGCAGCATTCCTAGTGTTTTGCAAAACTGAACAACCGCACGTGTTTTAGAAAAATATGCAGTAAGTGGGAGTTTTAGCAAAATAGAATCGAATTTATATTTACCTGCTGGTGTAGATTTCCAGTATATAAACAAAATTACAGATGCGATTAATACAATTCCTAAAACCGAAAAATTATTAACAAAGAAATCCGATGTTCCAATTAGGATTCTAGTTGGAAGAGGTAGTTCTTTATTCATTTGCACAAACATGTCTTTTAGTTTTGGAACAAGGACGACCAAAATACCTACAACAACCAAGAATGCAAATGATAGAATTAAAATTGGGTATGACATTGCCTTTTTTACTTTTTTCTTGGTCTCTTCAGTTGTTTCAAGATATTCGGTTAACCTTATAAGAATTGAATCAAGTTTGCCGCTTGCCTCTCCTGCCCTTACCAGTTGAACATAAACGTTCGAAAATATCTTGGGGTATTTTCCAATCTCTTTTGCCAAAGGCTGTCCGGATTTGATTCCGTCTTTAATTCGAATTAAAACTCTTTGAAATGCTCCATCAAACTGCTCAATTAAAAGCTCAAAAGCTTGCAAAAGTGGCACGGCTGATTTTAAAAGGACACTCAATTGCTTAGTAAAAAGAATTACCCCATGGATATCTATTTTTTTTTCAAACAGACTTTTAAATGAAAATCCTGCTTGTCCCTCTTGCCCTGTTACCTCCCAAATTTTTGTCGGTAGAAGTTCTTGCCCCTGCAAAATCTCCTTTGCAGCCTGCTCTGACGCCGCATCAATGGTTCCGATAACCTTATTACCTCGTCTACTGAAGGACTCGTATTGATAAAGAGGCATATTTAAAACTCCCACAAAAAAACCGCTTATGGTGGATCCCCTGAGCTGAGCCGAAGGGAGCCTGCCGAACCAATTTAAAAAAAACTTGCCAACAAATTCAATTGCTTGATAATATGACACTGTTTATAAATTTTAACCATGTAAATACCTCTGGTAAACATTTTTATAAAATTTATCAGAAAGGACAGGGTTATGGAAATAAAAAATATTTTTCTTTTTTTTCAGATTTCTATCATTTCTACAGGTTTCACTTTTTCTTTGTGTCAGGATAGTTCAGATCTAAAGCAAATGGTTGACTTCGGAGATGAGCTCAGCATAACAACTCCACTACAATCAAGCATAATCCCATTAAAAAATTACTTTGATTCGCAGATTGACTCCACACATGAATCGCGTGAAAATTCTGAAAAATTAGAAATTTTTAATAAAAATTTTTTACTTTATATCAGAGAATATTACAATAAACCTGATTTTTCAGAGATCTTAACTTACGATACTACCGATGTATGTCAATTTCTACAAATTTCTTCGGACTTTAATCTGGATGCCGGAGCTACTTATGTTATTTTGCGTCTTTTTTGTAATAAAATAAAATCTTGCGACTTCATTTTTAGTGATGCCGTTAATAATGTTCTTGAAAGTCTAAACAGTAATGTTGTAAGATTTTTTGCAGATTCACCGGAAGATATTTATCAGGAAGAGATTCAAATTATTCGCAAAAATCTTGAGAAGATTATTTTTAGTCAACTTAACGAACAATTTGTACAACCAAACGTTTCAGATACCTCCCTGATTACAAAAAAAATTACGGAAGATGTTTTAAAACTTTTGCAACAGAGTATAAACAACATGCAGCATAAAAATGAACTAATTAAAATCAGAGAGAGACTGCGCCAAATGATAAAGAGTTTTGTAGAGATATTGGTTGGCAAGGCTATTTGGGACGAACAGAAGCCGGAAGAAATTTGGCAATCTTTTATCTCTATCTCACTTAATCTACAAAAGTTAGGTGCAAATAACATAATTGATGAAATGGATGATATTGATGATTTTCTCTGGAGTTTGACGCATAGCTTTTGTAGGTTTTTTAACTCATTCGGAATAGCTGTTCCAATAGATATTTACGAAAAAATTGAGCTCGACTTGAAAAACAATTCAGTCTATTTTCTCGAAGCACCGGAACAAGAAGATGGCATTAGAACAAAAAAGGAGCACATTTACGATGCACTTTTTAAATCAAAAATAAAAGCTTATGCCTTTGAGAAAAAAGGGATAATAGCTCAATAACTTAATGCATATTTCGTGATTTTTATAAGTCTCCATTAGGCGTTGTAGGTTCCGTCTTATTTTCAAAAACAAGAACTTGAAAAACTCTTCTGGGGCTTGCTTGTTGTACCTGAAAGCAGTACTGCTCATAATTTACCTGCTCACCTTTTCTTGGGAGATGTTGTAGTCTTTCGGCCAAAAAACCACCTAGAGTCACAGAGTCTTCGGTTACGAATTGAATTTTTAGTAACTCCTCGAGTTTTTCCAGACTTATTCCCGCGTTCACAAGCCATCCTCCTCGCTCAAGTGGTACGATATCAGTGCTTTCTGTTTCAAGTTCATCGGTAATCTCATTGCCAATAATCTCTTCAAAGATATCCTCGAGGGTGACAAGTCCTTCGACGTTGCCGTACTCGTCAACAATAATAGCCAGATGCATTCTTTTTTTCAGAAATTCGCTTAAAAGTTGATTGATCTTTTGCGTTTCGGGTACCAAAAGAAGTGGGCGTACCAGTTCTTTAAGCGGTTTTTTTCGACCTTGATAAATCATGTCAAAAAAATCTTTTTGATAAATTAATCCGATAATATTGTCTACATTATTTTCGTAAACAGGGATTCGAGAAAATCTTGATTTGTAGAAAACCTTTGTAGCCTCTTCCGTTGAAGCATTTACATCAAGTAGTATAATATCCGACTTGGGATTCATAATCTCTTTGACTGCTGTCTGTCCCAAACTAAAAACATTTTGGAGCATCTCTGTTTTTTCTCGCTCCATTAAGCCTTTCTCATCGCTGTAATCAATTAAAAACTCTATCTCTTTTTCTGATACGACATCTTGTTTCTCAAGGACATGTGCTCCACCAACTTTGTTAAAGACCCAATCGGCTACCTGTAGTAAAAATGTAACAAGTGGGTATGTAGTCTTGAAAATGGCGTTTATTAACCACAAAAACGATGCAAATAACTTCTCGTGATGGGTTTTGGCAAAACTTTTTGGAATAATTTCTCCAAATATTAGTATTACCCCTGTTGCAATTGCAACACCAACCGCCAAGCCGAATGGGCCAAGAAAGCGTTGCATGATGTGGGATATTAAAACCGAGGTCAAAACATGGGCAAAGTTATTTGCAATTAAAATTGTAACCAAAATTCTTTGTGGATTTTTTTCCCATGCATTGAATAAGGCTTTATATTTGGCAACAGAAACCTCTAGCTCTTTTAGTTTAAATAATCTAAGTGCTGTGAATGCAGTTTCCAAAAAAGCAAAAAGTGCTGCAAAAAACAGTGAAATTAAAAAAAGAGTAAATAACAATGGTATCGACATATCCCTTCCATTAAAACAAATTATATATGTAACTGTTTTTTATCGACTTTTCCTGTAGAGTTCATTGGTAAGTCATCTACGCATATAAATCTGCGAGGAATTTTGTATGTGGCTAGATGGTTATTACACAACCCTCGCAACGAATTTTCGAGTCCCTCTTCCTGTGTCTTCACGGCAACAAATGCAACGGGAATTTGTCCTGAGTCGGTCTCTTCCTGTCCGATAACCGCTGCCTTAAATACGGAAGGATGACGCAAAAGAATATTCTCGATTTCTGCAGGATAAATATTGAACCCTTTATGAATTATTATATCCTTAACGCGTCCACTAATTGCCAGGTTCCCATCCATATCGATCAAACCAAGGTCACCGGTGTTCAGCCATCCGTCAACTAAAACTTTAGCTGTGGATTCAGGTGATTTATAATATCCCATCATGACATTGTCTCCACGAATCCATAGGGTTCCAACTGTTTGGGGCGGAAGCGATTTTCCGCTTTCATCACGAATGTCGCATTCAAGCCCGGAAACCGGAGTTCCTACAAAGTTAGTTGGGAGTGTATGATTGTGATAATTTACAGCTACTACCGGTGATGCTTCACTCAAACCGTATCCTGCACATATTTTTCTGCCATAAATCATGCCGAATCCTTGCCTTATTTTGTCAGGGAGCATGTCTGCGCCGGATATAAATCTTTTCACTGAGTCCAGTGGCGCATTTTTCATCATACACAAAAGGCCATAAAGCGCGGGAAATCCCAGGAAAACTGTAGGTTTGTGTTTTAATCCTTCCAAAATTAATCTTCTGTCGATTTTGGGAACTATGATGATGGTTGATCCCGAAATTAATGGAAGCCACAAGCAGGCATTTTGTGCAAAAACATGGAAAAGGGGTAAAACACAAAAAAATCTCTCGTTGTCGGATAATCCGCATAAATTAAATCTTGAATAACATTGGATGGCATTAGTCATAGCATTTTTTGAGGAAAGCATTACGCCTTTGGGGGTCCCTGTTGTTCCGGATGTGTATAAAAGTAGACAGAGTTCATCGGATTGCAATTTTTCAATTTTGAAATTAGGAAATGCAGATTCAATTTTTTCCGGAATATCGGCTTGAAAATCCAAATCGTCTTGTGTGAAAATTTGCAAGGTGTCTTCTTTAATTAAATTTGTAATATTACTCTTAAGACTGTTTGAGCAAAAAATGGCCGAAGGAGCGGAATCTTCAATTATGTAAGAAAGTTCCCTGGAGTGTAGAAATATATTTACAGGCACGATAATTGCGCCAATTTGCCAGGCGGCAAAATATGCGACGTAAAAAGCTATAGAATTTTCCGAATAAATTAACACTTTATCCCGTTTGTTAATTCCGCTCTCTTTGAGCTTTTGACTAAATAGGATGCTGCGAAAATAAAGTTCTTTGTATGATAAAGATTTATCCTGACAAACAAGAGCAATGTTTTCCGGATATCTTTCATAAGCCAGTTTCAGTAATTCGCCGGAATATTTTAAAGCACCGTTTTCAGAAAATTTGTTTTTAATCTGATTGAATACGGCCAATTCCCTAAAAAACAATTTAGTCATTTAAAAATTCCCAAAAAACTATATATAAACTATCTATCTTCAACTACCTTAATTGCCTGAACCGGACAGATTTCGGAGGCTTCTCTTATTAAATGCTCATGCTTTTTAATGTCAGCGTCAATCTTTACGTGTGCGGTATCATTTACTTCAAAAACATCTGGGCATACAGCTTGGCATGTTCCGCATGAAATACACCCGGGTCCAACATAAACCTTTTTTATCATTTCTCTTCACCACAATCGTCGTCGCAAATATTTTTAAAAATATCTACCCCGGATGGATTACATTTTTCCGAACCGCATTTTGAGCTGCAACAGTCACAATCCGATTCGTCACATTCTTCATTAAGGTCTGATTGCATTGTCTCTAAAAAAAGTTCAACATCGCGAAACTTTCCCTCTTTTAGGGCATCTCGCAAGTCGCTTACTATTGCAACTAGATTTTGTTTAGAAAGAACACTTTCTTGAGTAACATTTTCTTTGAATTCTTCAGTTTCCGATATCTCTTCGTTTTCATCTACCATCATGTTCAAAAGTTCTTTAGCCTTTGCCTGGTCAGGTATTGATGCGATTTTTTTTAACGCCGAAAGTTGTTCCGTCAAAAAATCAATATCTTCTTGCATTTGTGCTGTTATTGTTTCCGCATGATTTTGAATAATGGTGCGAATATTATTCAAGCTTTTACTGTCCTGTTCTGAAAAGCTTTTTGTTGTCGACAACTCCTCTGCCTCGCCAAAAAGTTCGGAAAAAATTTGCTCTGCCTCTGTTTGAGCCTCTTTTTGTTTTTGAAGTAAAAAATCCGTCTGCTCAATTAATGTTTCTAATCTTGTTGACACAAAAAT
>CAZSLQ010000020.1:7697-8664 GCA_964607885.1 uncultured Pseudomonadota bacterium | reverse complement strand
TTCATTGGTTATTTCTTATAATTTACACAACATAAAACAGTATACCTAAATTAAAAAAATACACAAATAATAATTCAATTTGAAACTTTTTATTTAATTATATTTATATATTTATTCAGTATGTAAAATTATTTAAATCCGAACATCTTTTTTCAAGCATTAAAGTATATGCCTTTTGCATAACTTTAGTTATCTCTTTCTTTGCTATTTCAAAATCATTTGGGTGAACTATTGCTGAGCTTTGTCTTTTTTTATCAATCGTCGATTTGTGTTTTTGTGTCATATTTTCATAATCTTCCAACGCTCCTAATGGTAGCTTCCAATACGCACTTAAAACGTCAACACTGATCTTTCCGTTATCATGAGATAGAACGAAAATTATTCGCATTTGTCTTTGGTGTCAATCCAGTACTTATATGTAGGATCATTAGGGTTTAAAGTATCTTTTTCTACCAGTATTTTTTTTAATTCTCTGGACAGGTGTAGTCTATCAACAATAATTACACCGCTGCCCCTAGATGCATTTAATGGTTTTATTACAAATTTTTTACAGTCCAATTTTCTAGCAATGTCTTTAGATAATTTTTCATAAAAAATTGATTTGCATACTACTGATTTCGGGCGATATTTTCGTAGATCCGGGTGTTTGAATAACTCATTTGTTTCATATTTGCTATTTACAAAAAAAGCAGTTGCCTGATCTGTAAATATTGCGGATGGATATTTTAAATTATAGTTATGGAAGAATGATATCCCAAAATTTTTGTTGTTATTTATAACAATGGCTTTGTATTCTGAAATTGAACCGGGATTTATCGAGCTTTTAGTTTTGGCTATTTTTATAAACTCTTCATCTTTTTCCAGGTGACCCAGGGATGAGATGAGATGTCCCCCTTGTTGATATAAATCTTTTAAATCAAAATTAAGATTTTTCTGTGTAAGGGCATAGTTTTCAGGTGTTATCTGC
>CAZSLQ010000020.1:5113-7687 GCA_964607885.1 uncultured Pseudomonadota bacterium | reverse complement strand
TCTAGGTATTCCCAGAACAATTTCCATACACTTCCCTTACCATACAAGTAATCATGACCTTTAAATCTTGAAAGCGTTCCCTGCCCTAATTCGCAAATTTTAATGTTTTTTCCGTCAAATTTTAAATCTGCAATACAAAATGATATATCTGCAGGATACTGACTTTGTGCAAAACAAGAGAAAAAAGTAAAACCTAAATTAAGTGTAAAAAGGAGGTTTTTAGTGGTCATATCTAGCCCTTCTCAGATATTTAAAAGCTTTTAAAGCAACTAGTCTTTCTTTTTTATGGTCAACTATAGGATCCGGGTAGTCTTTTTTATTTACTTTTAATTTTAGAGGGTTGTGAATAATTTTTGTATCTAAATTTTTTAGTTCTGGAATCCATTTGTGTATATAAGTACAATTGCGATCAAATTTTTTTTGTTGAATCCAGGGATTAAAAATTCTAAAATAAGGCTGAGCATCACAGCCCGTTGAGGCACACCATTGCCAGTTTCCATTATTAACACTAGGGTCATAATCTACCAGTTTTGTTGCAAAATATCTTTCTCCCCACTGCCAGTCTATGTGCAAATCTTTGACCAAAAAGGATGCAACAATCATTCTAACCCTATTTTGCATAAAACCGGTCTGGTTTAGTTCGCGCATTCCTGCATCGATTACTGGAAATCCTGTTTTGCCATTGCACCATGCGTCAAATTTAGTCAGGTTATTTTCCCATTTAATCGAGTTATATTTTTCATTGAAAGCATTTCCAAAAACATGTGGAAAGTGAAATGCGGTGTGAGTAAAAAAATCACGCCAAAAAAGCTGACGAATTAACGGATGATTTTTACCAAGGTTTTTCGTAATCGCTTGGTATACTTGACGGATTGATATGGTTCCAAACTTATTGTGAGCAGATAGTTTTGTTGTTTTATTCAATCCCGGAAAATCATGTTCATTTTTATAATATTTAAATTGCTTAATATTTTTTAATATTTTTAATCCAGACTTGTGCCCTCCTTTAAACGTTTTGGAATTTCTTTTTTTTAAGATTTTTTTGCAAATATTTTCAAGCTTGATTGAATCTGAGATTTTTTGTTTATAAAAGTTGTTGCTGGAAAATTCTGTCACATCCGGGATATTTTCCAAAAGAGCCCTTTTAAAAAATGGGGTGAATATAGTGTAAGGTTTCCCATCTTTTTTTAAGACTTTGTCTGGGTTAGTCAAAAGTAAGTCATGAAAGTCATAAAAAGTAACGTTATGTTTGGAACAAACGCTTTTTATTTTTGCATCACGGCTTTTGCTGTATGGCGTGTAATCCTGATTTAAAAAAAGAGCATCGATTTTTTCTTTAATTATCAATTTTTCTACGACTTTGTCCGGGTTGCCATAAAAGACATATAATTTTGCATTTTTATTTTGTAGTTGCTCTTTTACTTCAATAATTGAGTCAATCATGAATTGCAATGCATTATCGCTCTTATAAGTATTTTTTTTATCGACTTGGTTGGGGTCAAATATAAAAATGGGAATAACATATTTAGACATTTTCAACGCATTAATTAATCCCGTGTTATCGGTAAGTCGTAAATCCCTTCGGAAGATAAACACAGATTTTTTTAAAGTTTCCTTTAGCATGAAAATTCCCTATCTTTTCTTGTTCGGGTAAACATTTTTTTCTCCTCTTGACGCCTGAACTGTAATAATGCTATAACACAGGTTAGCCTTATTTTGGAATGATTCATTTAAAAAGGAACTCGATGGAAGGGGAATTAATGATGTCTCGAACAAAGTTATTGAGATATTTGATTATTGTCTTTTTCTTTTCTCTAACAAATTTGTTGTTTGACCGGTGTTTTTCAACTCCACAAAATAATCAATTTGATCCATATGTAATCTATTCGGCAAAGTGCTCTGACAAATTTTATGAGAAGCACGATAAGACGCAAGTCGGTTTTACCCTTGCACCATTTTATCAACAAACTCACTATGCCAGGGACGGTAAAGGTCGCAAGGTTCCACTTAACGCTATGAATGGAAGATGGAATATGTTGTCCCCTTTCTTCAGTATTGCGGATTTAACCCCCAAAACGTTTAATCAAACAAACTACCCCAATTTATACAGCTCAAAGCAAAAACTTACTATTGATGGTGTTGATTATTCTGATATTAAAAATTACGACCCAAACAAGATGTATGATGAAGTCACTTTTGATTCTAGCAAATGTGATTACGAAAAATTTGGACTACGCGGTCAGATTATGGTTGATTCGGGTTTTGGCCTTGGGCTTAAAATAAAAACGGGTGTGGTGGATTACAAATATACCGGCTCACTTCATCCCGCCATAGATCCTTATGCCACAGATCCCGAGGGTGGGGAGACAAAGGACTCCGATCTTGCCAAGGGTCTTTACGATGCTCTCTTAACTGACCAGGCTAGCTCAGGTATATTTAAGGACCTTGGACTTGATGTAAATAAGGAGCATGAAGTAACTTTAGAGGATACACACATAGAGCTTTATCTGCAGGTTCCATTTGACTTCAAGGATGAAGGTGAAACAGTAGTAATTTTTTCCCCTTATTTTTCAA
>CAZSLQ010000020.1:0-5103 GCA_964607885.1 uncultured Pseudomonadota bacterium | reverse complement strand
GACGGGAAACAATGGACATTACGGTTTGACACTGGAAGCCTCTTTGAATTTTGATTTTCCCGGAACGATTCAGCTTAGTATCGGCGGTGGTGTTAATCTTTGCGATACACACGAGTATTTAATGTATAGACTGCCATCCAATCCATATCAAGAAGGCTTTTATCCCTGGGTTGCAAAAGTTGAAGAAAAACCGGGAGGAACTTGGTATTTTAATGCCTCATTTAAGGCTGCAAACTTTATTAAGGATCTGTCTTTTTATTTTGACTTTATCCATCAGCACCATGAGACGGATGAGATGTGTATTAAGGATACCATATGTGTTAGGGATGACACATGTTGTGTAGGGAGTACATGTGGATATAACGCATGTTGTGGAAATACGTGTGGCGGTGGAACAATATGTAGTGAAGATGTATGCGACAAGTATGTCTGTAATTTGACTGCAAGCGCCAAGCGTCAATGTATCTTGGGAAAAGCGCTATGTGATTTCTTGACTAGATCTTTATGGAAGGATCAGAAATTTAATGCCGGTCTGATTTATCGAATTACAGATAATCTCTATTTTGGTGGAGCGATACAGGCTCATATCAGCGGAGTTAGGGTTGCAAAGACAACGACTGTCATGGGATACATAGAGCTGAAGTTCTAGTTAATGAGAGAATTGGAATTAGGTGAAGATAGCAAAAATTTTGTTTTTTGCATTTCTGTTTTATTCATATAATTTCCAGTTTTTGCGCATTAAAATCTCCATATAATTAAGTATATGCCAAATACTGATGATTTATCGTATAATAACTTGATTTTTTAAAAAATACCCTGTAAATTCTAAATCATATCCAAATTTTCAAGGTATTTTTGACGGGGAGTTAAAATGAAAAGAACTAAGTATCTGCATGATATAAGTCTTCAGTTGGAGGTTCACAGCGCTTGTGCGTTGCTTGGGCCTAGACAAGTCGGAAAAACAACCCTAGCTAAACAATATGCAGAAAATTTTGCATCTGATAAGGTCCACTTATTTGATCTTGAAAATCCAATGGACCTAAGTAAATTTGATAATCCGATGCTTTTGCTTTCTCCGATAATGCAAAAAGAAAATTTGATTATCATAGATGAAATTCAAAGAAGGCCAGAACTATTTCCCGTACTGAGGGTTCTGATTGATAATTATCCAGGTAAAATACTAATTTTGGGCAGTGCATCGCGTGACCTTATTCGTCAATCTTCGGAATCGCTTGCTGGACGAATTGGATATATTGAGGTCGCCCCATTTTCTTGCGAAGAAATTAATGAAATTGAAAAATTATGGCTGCGGGGTGGATTTCCGAATTCATACTTAGCAGAATCAACAGAAAAAAGCTTTGTGTGGCTGGAGGCATACATACGTACTTTTCTAGAGCGAGACATTCCCACCCTTGGATTTAATATTCCATCGCAACAGGTTTATCGCTTTTGGATGATGTTGTGCCATTATCATGGGCAAATATTTAATGCAAGCGAAATATCTAGATCATTGGGAATTTCTGATCATATGGCACGAAAATATTTAGATATCTTGGTTGGTACATTTATGATGCGAACACTACACCCATGGTTTGAGAATATAAGTAAACGCCAAGTCAAATCCCCTAAAATCTATTTTCGTGATAGTGGTATTTTGCATGCACTTATAGGTATTAAAGACCAAAAGCAACTTATGTCATATCCCAGACTAGGTGCTTTTTGGGAAGGTTTTGCGCTTGAAGAGGTATTACGGAAATATCGGGCTACACAAGAAGAAAGTTTCTTTTGGGCTACACAATCAGGAGCAGAACTCGATTTGCTACTACATCGCGGAGCAAAACGGTTGGGCTTTGAATTCAAGTACAGTGACTCCCCCAAACTGACGGCTTCAATGCGTATAGCACATACGGATCTCAAGCTAGATCATTTATACGTTATTCATCCTGGAGAAGGGCAATTCCCAATGGCTGAACAAGTTACGGCTTTCGGATTAAAGACTTTTATAGATCAAACAAATGTATAAATTTATTCCTCGCAAAAAGATCGACTTTAGCCCCCTAGGGTCTATTCTTTGACAAAAACCCTTATTTTGTTAAGATTTGTTGTATAGTAGTAAAATGTATAGAAAGTTAACCAGTTTAAGGCGGTGTTAAATTTATAATGGCAAAATCTTATAATATAGAGATCAATGTTACAGGTAACCTAGAAAGAAGCCTGAAGCAACTCAAGAAAAAGATTGAACGCGAAGGTGTTATTCGTGATATGAAGCGCCAGGTTTATTTTGAACCTCCAACGCAGAAAAAACGTAAGAGATTGATGCGCGCGATCAAGAATAATATTATTAAAAGCATGGAAGGTATGCTCAAGTAGCATAAGTTCCGAGTTAATATGATTTCATTAAAATCGCATGAGATAAAGAGGGAGAAGAAAAAATCCCTCTTTTTCCGTGAACTATCACAAATCATTAGTATAATTGCCAATGAAGAAGAGCCTGTTCAGAAGATTTATGTGACAAAAGTGGATTTTTCTGAAGACTACGGTATTCTTTATGCTTATTTGTCAACGATAGAGAATTTTTCAGAAGAAATTTTTGAAAAAGCTTTAAACATCTTAAAATTATATAAGCCTTCAATTCGCAAAGAGCTTGCAACCCGTCTGAATCCCCGTTACACTCCAGATATAATCTTTCTTTATGATAAGCATAAAGAAAAGCAAGATCGGATTAACGAATTACTTGATAAAGTAAGTCAAGATCTTGATACTGACAAAAATAAAAATTAATTAAAGGTTTTTCAATGTTGAATCAGCAAAATAAATTTGCTGTAAGAGGAGCGGCTAAGCTTGATGTGAAACAGGCTATCCGTGATGTCATTTTACAGGAGTCTAGCGCCTTGAGTATTGCTGCAGAGAATCTTCCGGATACTGCGTTGGCTCTTGTTGATAAAATTTTGGCTAGCACGGGTAAAATTGTATTTTCCGGGATAGGCAAGTCTGGGCTGGTTGGGCAAAAATTGGCGGCAACGTTTTCAAGCTTGGGGATTCCTTCAATATTTTTACATTCTTGTGACGCTTTACATGGGGATCTTGGTGTAATACAGCCCCTGGATATTTTTATAGCTCTTTCAAAAAGTGGGACTGGTGAAGAACTTGAAAATATACTGGCCTTTTTGCATAACAACAAAAATTTTACAGCGTTAATCTGTTGCAATAAGGGCGAGCTTTGTAATAAGGTTAATCTTGTAATTCAGCTTCCCCTTGAGCGTGAAGCATGTTTCTTAAATTTGGCACCGACAAGTAGTTCTACGGTGATGATGGCCTTTGGTGACGCATTGGCGGTTGTTATAAGTTCCTTGCGCAATTTTGATAAAAAATGTTTTGCACGTTTCCATCCTTCCGGAGTTCTTGGAAAACGCTTGCTTTTAACCGTAAGGCATTTTATGCACTCAGGTCAGGTACTGCCAATTATTCAGCACGGTGCGAATTTTAGTGAAATAATCTTTACAATATCTGCCAAAAAATTAGGCTTGGGTGTTGTTGTTGGCGAAGATAACAGTGTTTTAGGAATTATTACAGATGGTGACCTTAGGCGTGCATGTGGTCCAGATGTTTTTACTAAGAAAGCAACAGAGATAATGACCGAAAATCCCAAAACAATTCAGTCTGACGAGCTTGCTTTTAACGCCTTGAATATTATGGAGAGTTTTAATATCACAAATTTAATCGTGGCTAATGGAAAGTCTGTAGTTGGCATTATTCATATTCACGATTTGATAAAGGCTGGTATAAAGGGGTAGGATCTTGAGTGTTGATTTGTTTTTTGTTTTTTTATTTGGATTGATCTGGGGATCATTTTTAAATGTGGTAGGTTCCAGATTAGTATCAGGTGAATCGATTTTTACGCTTAGATCTCGGTGCCCTGAGTGTAGCAAAATAATCTCTTGGTATGATAATATCCCTGTTATTTCGTGGATTTTATTAAAGGGTCGATGTAGAAATTGTAAAAAACCAATTTCATTTTTGTATCCGATTATTGAATTATTTACTGCTTTTTTAATTTTATTTCTCTATAAAAAATATTATCTTGGATATTCCGTTTTGTATGAATATTTTGCTGCAAATTACGATATAGTAGGATTTGATAAATATTTTGCCGATATGGTGAATAAATTTTCTCATAAAAGCCACTTTTCTTTTCCTGTGTTTTTCGTTTTTTTATCTGCATTAATTGTTTCGGTTAGAACGGATTTACAGGCTATGGTAATTCCACAAATTTGTACATTGTGGCTTGTGCCGCTGGGGTTTATTAGTTCATATTTCGGCTTAACAAGCATTTCTGTCTGTCAGAGTTTGGAGGGTGCTTTTTTCGGGTATGCTTTTTTATGGGTTATAGCATTTTTGTTTAAAAAATTTACAGGTAAAGAAGGGGTTGGAGTTGGAGATATGGAGTTACTTGCAATGATAGGATCTTTTCTTGGGCCTCTTGGTGTATGGGTTTCACTCATGTTTGGATCAGTTTTTGGTCTTATTGTTGGAAGCCTGTATCTTTTTTTATTTAAGAAAAATCGAATGACACAGATTCCTTTTGGGCCGTTTCTTGCCTTGAGTGCCATTGCCTATTTTTTCTTTGACCAGAAAATACTTCAGTTTTTATTTTAAAAACCAATTAAATATCTTGTTTTTGCGTTTTGTTTGTTGTACAATTTGCAAGCGTTTCGTAGGAATTTGTTTTTCTCAAAGGGATTTTTATGAAAATTATCAGTTATTTGTTGGTTGTGTTTTTCTTTTTTTCTAACGCTTTTGCTGAATTAGATTTTGATTTTCAAAGTTTAATTTCTAAGGCCTTAAGCGCCAGAGAACATTCTTTTAGCCCGTATTCAAAGTTTAAAGTTGGGGCTGCTGTTTTGACCAAATCAGGCAAAGTATACACAGGAACCAATGTAGAAAACGCCTCTTATGGGTTGACTATTTGTGCGGAACGGGTAGCTATTTTTAAGGCGGTTTCTGAAGGTGAAAAAGGTAATTTTATTAAGGCCATTGCAATTGTTCTTGATGCCCCTGAGTATGGAGCGCCATGCGGAGCTTGCCGCCAAGTAATTAATGAAT
>CAZSLQ010000019.1:12646-17169 GCA_964607885.1 uncultured Pseudomonadota bacterium | reverse complement strand
CGCTTTACTTTTTCCACTTATATCTTTAACCCAATCCTTACCGGTAACATCAAGCCTGTTTCCTCTCACCATTTCTTGCAACTTAGCAGCAATATCTACAGACCCTGACGTATTAACTTTATTAGCTACTCCACCCGTTCTTGCAAATGTAATTTTTAAATAAGGGATTTCTCGTTCCAACCTCTCAATTTCTGATTTCAATGAATCTATTTCGTTGTCCTTGGATGATCCTTCTTCCTGGTAGGATGAGGTTAAAAAACCATTTGTCACTTTATTTTTCAAGTAACAGGACTGTGAAGTCGGTCCCGCTTTTTCGTCCTGCACAAATGTCCAGGCAGAGTTACCCGATTGCTTATCACTTTTAAGCGCTACCTCAAATGTCTTAGGATCAGACTCAATAAAAAAATCATTTGCAACCTCTGATGAGAAGGCTACCGCATCAGATCCAACATGCATTACAAAAAAATGTGTTGCGGGATCCTGTGTATTCTTGGCATCGCCGTATAACCGCCAAACACCTTTGTCATCTTTTTTTACGCGGTAGTAGTTTCCAAAACCGGTCTTCAACGATTTAATTGCTACGATAGAGCCCTCCGGAAACTCCGTTCTAATATTGGTAGGTTTGAAAAAAAGATTTACCTGGCTATCCGTTTCATTTCTTATGATCTGGCACTTTGCCCAACCATGGGGTTTGTACTCTTTCTCCCCCTTCTCTTGTGATGACATATTCCATGTATAGCCGGATAAAATAACCAGCATAATTATAATTTTTATTCTCATACTTTGGCCCTTTTTGGATTTTAAACTGTTCTAAATATATGTTTTATGATTTCTATAAATCAAGATTTACATAAATTAATTTTGTTTTTTAAGCACAGGCTCAAAAAGCAAATACTCGGTCAACAAAGTAAATCCCGGCTATTAATTAAATTTATACAAAAAATAGGTTAAAAATATTAAATTAGACTAAATATAAATTTTTTTTGTTAAAAAAAGGGAGAATTTTTATGTTGAATTATTCCAAAAGAGTTTTGATTACGACTCTAACATTTATTTTTGTGGTTATAACCCTACAAGGCGAAAGTAAAAAAAAGCCTTTCAAGGAGCTTGAGGAATGGGTAAGAACCTCTGCGCCGGACATAACAAAAGTCACGAAGTATACGGATCTGGTGGAAATGCAAAAAAAATTACAAGATCAACAGGCGGAGCTGGCTTCCAAAAGAGGTCGGGCCACAACTGAAGTTGATTCAATCGTTGACACTTTAAAAAAAGCTAAAGTTCTTGACGAAAATCAGATGAAACAACTGGAAGATATCATAGCAAAAATAAAAGCCGGAGGAGAACTTACTGCGGCTGAAAGAAAATTTTTCGAGGATTCTGTCAAAAAACTAAGAGGCGGTGATGAGCTATTAAAAAGATTCACAACCGAAACACTCCCAAAATTGTCCGTCAAAGGAGCAAATCTGGAGGCAGAGCTTAAAAGACAAGCCGAGGATATTAAGAAAAAAATGGAAGAGTTTGGACTGTTAAGGAAAAAACTCGACACTATCACTGAAGGCGCAAAAAAGGCAAAGGGTAAATTGGTCGCATTAGGAATATCCGGGCCATTTTTAATAAGCTTAATAAGTCTAATATCCGTAGGAAAATTGGATGAAGTGTTAGGATCACTTTTTGGATTAGTTTTTGGTGATGATATCGGGAAACTTATTCAAGAGGCCACACACAACTTTTTATCACCTAATGCCAACCCTAAAGCTCCTGAAGACGATGCCGAATATCACGGAACACTTCAAAAAGTTGCCGACCTGTTCACTGACATTGATAAAGATTTTAAGAACGCTCTTACAAAATGCAGATACACCGATAAGAAATTTAAAATTTATGTCGGCAAAGTTGATGCAATCGAGGTCTTTATTGAGTATGACTTTGAACAAGACGGTGCCGGCGACGTCGGATTACCATTCACCCCATTCTTTGTAACACTCTCACCTCAACAGATAAACGGGTATGCCGTAACACCCGATGATTTGTTAGGTAAGATGGCTGATGGTGATGCAAAAGATCTGACATCATACCTCCTAGATCCTCCGGCCTCTTTAATTTTTATGATTAAGTATATTCAGCTTACAAACTCAGCTCTTAAAAGCTCCGCTAAGGATTACTCTGAAACAATGGATTATATAACTGACGAAACAATTGAGTTGTTTTCCAGACTAAACCTGTCAATGGAGGATGTTAGCCCCGCCGTCATACTGAAAAATATGCCGGAACCTGTTCTTGACGAATTAAGCAAAAGGATACGGGTCTACTCTTACTACGTAAAAAAATTGGATGAACCGGTAGAGGAACAGAGAACGGCACTGGTTGAAAAGATACTGGAACTTGGAACAATAAAACAATTTGATGCAAAGCTAAACTTTATCGATCAACAGATTATCCCTGATGTAAAGAAAAATCTCTACTTGGATGACAAGGCCATTTTTACGTATTTAATTGAATTTATTGCTGCAAAATTACCTGATGATCTGGCAGACGATCCTGACAAAATCGAAAAAATCAAAGAGAGATGCGACAAACTTTTACCAATAATTGAGAAATCAAAAACCGCAATGGAAAGTGCTGAGTTTGACCAAGACCAGATTCAAAAGATGAGCGCTCTTTCAAGAAAAGTATCAAGCACCAAAGAAGATCCGACTAAATTCAATATCAACAAACCTGAATTTGGAGATTTTAAATTAGAGTATCAGGAAAATGGCCTGGACAAGGCATTGGATGTATTTTATAACATCTACCAAAGGATTAACAAAAAAAAGATTGATGTTGATAATTATTATTTTGACATAGACATTTTAAACTACGGCATTAGATATACCAAATACAACCTACAGGTGATTTTCTATAACTGCCTTAGATATTTGAACAAAGCAGAGGCTGAAATTATCCAAAAAGAGGGCGCTCTTAACCTTATAAACTTTGAAGGAAAAGAGTACACTGCAGATACCAAATCTGACCTGGAGAATATGTTAAAAAAGCCTACGGAAACAATGAAAAACGCTAGAGAAACGGTTCAATCTGCTATTAAAGGGATAAGCACTATCATTGAAACTATAAAGAGTACAAAAAAAATTGTGGAAAATAAAGATTATAAAAAGGCACAAGAGGATTTCACCAAATCGATTAATGCGGCAAAAGAAGCGATAAAATCTGTCTCCAATGCCAGAATGAAATTTAGGCGCACGTATGCACCTTACTTTGCAATCACCATGCCAAACGGAACAAACAAAACTACCGTACAGGTTCTTCAGTCCAATATTGCAACACTGAAAAATCACAGTACATATGTTGATAAACTAATTCCGGGAGTTTATACTCCATTCAGCAAACATTTGGGACTTTCTGAAAGACAACTTATATCAATAAACCCACCAAAGGAAGAGGTGGTTAGGGTTCAATCAACACCGAAGGAAGAGGTGGTTAAAACCCCGGCTCCAGAAATTCCACAAATTGCACCAACCCAAACTGTACCGGAGCCTATTGCCGCCGCGGTATAGTAAATTAAAGAAAGTATGATTCGTGAGCAAAAATATATACTGGCAAAAGCCGGATACAAACAATAAAATTATTGCAGCCCTGCAAAACAATGATTTATTAGTAACAACAACAGACACTATCCCCGGGTTTCTTGCAAACACAACAGAGCAAGGCTTTGTAACTTTAAACAAAATTAAACAGGACAGATCAAATAAGCCATATATAGTACTTGTCTCAGACTTAAATAAGCTTGAGTACTTTGTAGATACGGAATGCTTAACCCCTAAGATTAAAGAGCTACTCTCTAAGTGTTGGCCGGGTCCATTAACAATCATATTTAAAGCAAGAAAAAATCTTCCGGATTTTTTAAAATCTGAAAAAGACACCGTTGCCATTCGTTGTCCAAAATACTCACCATTGCTTGAAGTTTTAAAACATTTTGATGGACTATTCTCAACAAGCGCAAACAAAAGCTCTCGCCCCGCTCCACAAACAGTCGAATACCTTGACCCTAAAATTATAGAACAGGTTAAATATGTTGTTAGAGATGTTGAGAGTACGCTACCTACAAACCCTTCGACAATAATTGATATAAGCTCCGGCCAAGTTTCTGTTGTCAGACGCGGAGCATACCCTGTTGAGGAGCTAAATTCATGGATCCTGAATCAGGTTCAGGATGATAATGGGGGTTAAGAGTGGTTATTAAAACAGCAAAGTTTGTAATATTTTTTGGAGATAAGAAGAGTTGCCCAATCGATAACAAATCGGGTAAATTTGGGCCGTTCTGTGCAGCGCTGGCAAAACAACACGAGCTTGATAAAATAGTTTTCTCCAAACAGATTCATGGTAACACCGGTAATTATGTGGGCTCAAAAGAATCTGATTTTCAGGGAGATTTTCTATTTACAGACCAAAAGAGAATAGGTGTCGGAGTGCTGACAGCCGACTGCCTACCTATAATTTTTTATGATTCAAAAAACAGTGTTGTAGCA
>CAZSLQ010000019.1:0-12636 GCA_964607885.1 uncultured Pseudomonadota bacterium | reverse complement strand
GGATGGCGAAGTTCTGTCGCTGAAATATGTGCAAGTACAATTCAGGCAATGTTTGGCAAACACAAATTCTTACCTGAAGATTTATATGTATACTTTGGGCCGTGCGCAAAGTCATGTTGCTACCAAGTCACCCCGGATTTTACAAATAATTTAAAGTTTAGGGATCAAGTTATAAGACAGGATCGGGATCAACTTTTTTTTGATAACGCTCTGTTTAATAAACTACTTTTGCTCGACCTGGGTCTTGTTTCAAAAAACATGAATTTTCAATTCAATCTTTGCACAATGTGCAACCCTAATTTTTATTCTTACAGAAGAGAGGGAGCCCAAGCACTTAGACAGATAAGTTTTATAGGGCTGCTATGAACAGCAGCCCTATAACTTAATTTATTATCCCAGACAAATCGGCTTAAGCGTCCAGTCTTCAAATTTTTCTGCCGGTTGTAAAACACCATAATATGTTTCTCTTGTAACTCCAAGTTCGGTTGCAGCAGAGAAGGTAAAAATTGGAATATAATGACTAATCTTAAGCTTAAACCTTCCGTCAACATCTCTTGATAACCCTTCCGGATCAGAATCGACAACCAGATACCAAGACATTGGAAGAGCTCCAAGCGGAGTTTCATACTCTTCCTCCGATTTTTCGACTATCTTCGGAAACATTTTAAGCCCACAACCAAAATGTTGGTGTCCACGGAATATGGCTTTAATACCTGTGCATTCAATCGGTCTGGCTGCCGGATCGGACGACATTACATCATCAATTGCAGGAAGACATCTCGGATCAATTCCTCGTCCTGATACATCCTGTACTATTTTGCAATTTCTTTGGTAAAAATCGCCCCAAACAAAGCCGTTAAAGTGGCTAAAGTTATATCCGTTGGTAAACCTAACACCTTGTATGGGTTGTTTTTGCGATAAGTACTCTTTAGGGTTAAATTGTGGATGAAACCCTGCATGGCAAAATTGAACACAGTCCTCTTCATTTGTTTTCATATACAGTGCAAGAGGAAGACGCTTGTACAACTCATTAAACTCTAGCAGGAGCTTATTCCCATTTTCAAGCCCATATTTAGCTTCAAGTTCCGTCTTAAAAGCTAAACATTGAACCGGTCCTGCTCCCCCATCCAGATTCATGGCGTAGCATTCATGATTTCCTCTAAGCATAAACACATTATTCCAATTGGCCAACTTAAAGCACATCAATAAGGCAAGAACCTCTGCACCAAACATACCTCTGTCGGTATAATCCCCTAAAAACACATATTTTGTATTCCCCGTTTTGCCTTTTAAAGAATCTTCAAAAATTTTTACTAAAGAATGTATGCTTCCATGGATATCGCCTATGATATTAACTCTGTTTTCAGGTGTAATGGATTCTGCCTGAATGTATGATGCTTCATCACCAGGGGCAAAGTACAGTTGCTCATCAATTTTTTTTACAAAACTTTTTATCAAATCGTGTAAAACCTGAAAAGGGATTATAGGTTGTTTCATCTTAAATATACTTAGCAAAGCCTGGTTATACCCCTCCGGAAAAGATCTTTGTTCCATGTACAAGGATATTCCCTGTTGTACAACTTTTAATAGACTCACAAAGTATTGCTCATCAAACGTTTGGGAATGTTTAAATGTGGTCTGCGTTTCACCCAACAAATTTGGGAGCAAACGCATACAAAGGTCATCCTCTTCATCTTGGGAGAGTCGTGAAGTACTTGGAGCAAACCTTCCGGATTCAGATGCACGCTCAAAGGCTTCTTGTTCAAACTCTATATCAAGCATGCTAATTAGGTGGCACTTTGCCAGTTCAATGTAAATTTGAGCAGTGGCAATTGGATTCAGTTCGTCATAAAAATTTGGGCTCCATTCTTCAAGCAGTCGGTCAGCCCGAGCTATAACATCCTGTTTTATAAAAGAGAGGTTCAAACCTAAAATACATTGATAAAATTTTAAAGGGTTGCTCTTACGAAATACTTCGGGATCACCACCATAAACTCCTGACGCCATATCCGTCCCCCTCAATGCAGGAAACATCTGATAAATAAATGGAGTACCGGAGCGTGGATTAAATGAATTTTTTTCACATACGGCTTCCTCAAACCGGTAGGAATATTCCTCAAAACTTTTATCTATAACGCAAAAAAGCATGTGATCTGCAGGAATATTTTGAAATTGTTTAATTATCTCTTTAACGGGAATAGTTATCTCAACTTCCGAAAGTACGTCATTTGGGAACGGATAAATCTCTACACTCTCACATTCATCATGAATTGACCCTAGGTCTATGCTGCTATGCACATCTACCTTAGCGCTCCAAAACTCTCCCCCAGCTTTTAGAACACTAACTACCTTTGGAGTGTTCGTGTAATTTTTCAATCTAAGCCTATGCCCGAAAACCGACTGAACCGTCTCGGTAGATGAGGAGGATGATGCCCCCGATCCCATAGGAGAAAGACTCAAAAAACTGCTAAATAAAAAGAAAAGAAATGCTTTTTTCATAAATATCTTACCAAACATGATGCTTACCTCCATTTAGAACATAAAATAAACAAATTTTTGATCGAAACCGAAATAGATCTAAAACTTAGATTTTGATGTATTTCTAATTGAAATCGATATAAATTATAATAGTAAAATAATTCAAATTCGTCAAATGACGCGCTTTCTGTAAGCAGTTTCGTGGAGATCTATTGAAAAATTACATAAACTTGCAATTTTACCACGGAATGGTTAATATTTTACCATGATATGGTAAATAATTAACCACAAACATGAAGGAAAAAATCATGTTTTTAAAAAGAAACATAAGTGAAAAGCTTCTAAAAGCATTGAAACGTGCACCCGTTGTTTTTTTAAAGGGTGCAAGACAATCGGGAAAAACAACTCTTATGAAGCGTGCTCTGGAGGGGTATTCATATACATCATTTGATGATCTAAAATTTTTGTCGGCAGCTAAAAATGATCCCATAGGTTTTATTGCAAATCTAAGGAAGCCTGCGATTCTTGATGAGGTGCAAAGGGTGCCTGAGTTATTCTTAGCAATTAAAAATTATGTCGACCTACAAAGGTCCCCCGGGATTTTTGCACTTACCGGTTCTGCCAATCCTCTTATTGTCCCCCACATAGGTGACTCTCTTGCAGGAAGAATTGAATTGATTGAACTTTTTCCATTGTCCCAAGGAGAAAAAATGGGCAGGAAAGAACGGTTTATCGATAAGCTATTTTCCGAGCAAATTCATCAAATCAACCCTAAACCGCTCACTAACAAAGAGCTTTGTCATGACCTTGTATTTGGAGGTTTTCCCTCTACACAAAAAGTCGATTCTGAGGGCTTGTATGCATGGATAAATTCTTATTTAACTACAGTCTTAGAAAAGGACATAACCGATCTGTCTAAAGTAGATGGTCTTTCCCAGTTCCCAAATCTTTTGAGTTTGCTTGCAACAAGAGCCGGGAGTCTTTTAAATCTCTCTGAGCTATCACGATCAAGCGGGATAGCAAACGTTACTCTTAGTCGCTATGTAACCCTACTGGAGGCGCTTTTTTTAATTATACGCCAAAAACCATGGCATAAAAATCTAGGTAAAAGATTGGTCAAATCTCAGAAATTATATCTTTCAGATTCTGCCCTTCTGCTTTATTTATTAAAAGCAGATCAAGACCGATTAAGCTCAGATCAACAGATTTTTGGAAAGGTATTTGAAAATTTTGTAATTACGGAGCTAATAAAGCAATGCTCTTGGCAAAGTACTCCGGTGGAAATTTACTACTACCGTACCCAAACGGGGATCGAGGTTGATGCCGTTTTAGAGAATATGCAAGGCAAGATGGTCGGAGTTGAGATAAAAAGCGGTGAAACCGTTATAAGTGATGATTTTAAAGGGCTTAGACACATTAAGGAAGGCGCAGGCAACAACTTTGTTTGTGGTGTCGTGCTTTACTCAGGCACTGATATTGTACCGTTCGGGGATAGGCTTTGGGCGCTTCCTGTAAGTTGTTTATGGACTAATTGATGTATTGACATTGTATATATATTATTATAGCTTAAATTAAAATTATAATAATAAAGGAAATTATGTATAAAAAACTTACAAAGCATGGAAATAGCCTTGCAGTAGTGATAGACAAGCCAATATTGAAAATGTTAAAAATAGACAAAAACAGTGCCATTAATCTACGTATAGAGGGAAATGAATTAATAATTAAAAAGGGTAGACAAAAAAAAGCAAAATCTGCCAATAGACGCAGTGTCGATCAGATTGCAAATAAGATATTAAAGAAATACTCCCCTTTATTTGAAAAATTGGCAAAAAAGTGACCCGAATAAGTTTAAAGAGTTTCTACTTTCTAACTCCCGGTGAGGTTATAAAAATTCACGACCTCCTTATTACCCATACGGGAGGTGCAGCTGGGATTAGAGATAAAAATTTACTTGAATCTGCAGTGGCACAACCCCAAGCATCAGCCTTTGGGAAATATTTGCATCCAGATATTTTTAATATGGCGGCAGCCTACTGTTTTCACATTATCAAAAACCATCCATTTATTGATGGAAATAAGCGAACTGGGTTATTAACAGCAATGACTTTTCTTGAAAAAAATGAGGTTATTCTCAGAGTTGATATGGACCATTTTTACGAACTTATAATTGGTGTAGCGACATCTAAAATTTCTAAAAATGAGTTGGCTTCATTTTTCGAATCTTACTCCGCATCATAAAGTTTTACGGTGTAACCGTTGGAGTATATTAAGGTGTACCGGTATTTATTATGAAACAAGCCTGCCTTGAATAAATTCCTTGAGGACAAAAACTAGAAGAAGCCGCTGACTTTTACATCAGCGGCTTCTTCTTTCCCTTTGAGACTATACACTCGTTAAAGTGTAGGCCTCCCCCAAAATCTGAATTTTGAGTAACTTATTTTACTTTATCTCAGTTTCAGGATCCATTCCCAACTGTACCAATAAAGCTATCACAAAACGACCCTCTTTGGTCCCGCTGCTGACTCTTAATGCGTTCAGCTGAGACTTGTCTTTAATTTGATTTGCGATATAGCTAATCCAGCCAACAAATGTTTTTGTTAATTTGGAATTAACTGAACCTTCTAGAATTTTTGCATGCTCTGCTGTAACGCCATCTTTATCTTGTAATTTTGCAGCAAGTGCAGCTTTAGCCAAACCTTGCGCTTTAGCAAGATCAAAACCAGGTGCTACAACGGCTTCACAAGCGTTTGTAAACCAAGCAGGAACCGTCTTTGGAAATTCACCTGCGCCAAGTTTTGAGTAAGCTTCAGCCCTATCTGCAGGAGTCATGTCCAAAATACCTTGGAAACGTACTGCGTAGAAGTAAGCCCAGTCTGAAACAAGTGCTTTTAGAGCCTCGTCGCTACCACATAAGGATAACAACTGACCACGAATACCATTTCCGACAAAACCATTTTTAATTATTACATCTCTTACTTTTGAATCTGATGAATCTACTTTGTTAGACATTAAAGCTTCTTTAACTGTAGGAATAAGGCTATTTTCAAGTGCCTTCATGATACATGCAACTTTGACATCCGTTGCAACAGAAGTAACGTCTTTGGCTCTAATAATACAGTCGTAACCAACTGAGCCAACAAATTGCCCCATGTTAAATACGCCGGACTTGAAGGTAGCAATATGTCTGTTTGCCGTTTCCATGCTGTCTACATAGAACCGATTTGTGGACTCACAACGAGCATTCAAAAACTCGGTTACATTTGCAGGCATAGCAGAAACGTTGCCCAAAGCGCTTGCTGCACAAATAGCAGCTAATAAAAGTTTTTTAGAAAACTTCATAAGATAAACCTCCATTAAGATAATGATATAACCTCACAACTATATTTTTCTATTATTGATTTAATTTTAGCAGAAATTGGAGAGGGGGGCAAATGCCCCCCAGAACCTGGTTTTTATTGGTTTTTTTGGTGTTTTCGGGATTATAACTCAATTGCAATTTCTGATACTATCTAGTTGGCCAATTACTTATATTGAATCAAGCCCGCTTTTATTGGACTGTCCATGATCATTTTGTATTTTTTTTGTATTTCTCCTTTTGTTTTTGCAGTCTCCCAGCCTCCCGAGTCGTCTTTTTTAAAGGCAGTAGCGAACTCCGCATAACCCTTAATATCTCCCATTATTTGGGCATAAAAAACGTCATTAACATTTCCTACGGCTTTTATTTTTTGATCATCGGTTGCATTGGGCTTAAGTTCGTCTATTTCTGTTATAGCTTTTTCAAGCTGAGCTATTACTTTTGTTATTTTTTCTACACCTGCAGTTCCCAATACCTCTGCCGCTTTTTTAGCATTATCAATGGTAGGATTAGCTTTTGCGGCATTTAAAAAATTGAAACCTAAGAATATCCCTAAAAGCATTATCTTTAGGGTATTTAATTTTATTTTCAACATAAAATCTCCTAAATAAAAAATTAGCATTTAAATGTCTAAAGATCTAGGTCTACATCTGCCTTTTCAATCTCACCTTCCCCACCATCTCCATCTGGCCCTGGCACTGGTTCTGGCTCTGGTACTGGCACCATAACTGCCTCGACCGCCGCTGCAGCATCATTCATGGCCTTTGCGTCCAGGGCGTCTGCTTTTTCTTTTTCTTTTAATATGTCTTTGTATTTATCTTTATCAACGGAAACTTGACCCCTAGCCTTTTTCAAATCTGCAATCGCTCCTGTCAAAGCCCCTAGCTTATCTTTTGCATCCCCAGCAGCAAACTTGCCTATATTTTCATCTTTTTTGGCTAATGTTTCCGCGTCTTCTGCTGCTTTAATCGCTTCGCCGATTTTTTCTAGTTTTGCTTTTATAGCTTCGATTTCCTTTGCGCCCTTTTCTTTCTTTTCTTTCCTAAGCGCTTTATCTCTTTCTACTGCAATTTTATTCAAGTCTTCTAGCAGGTCGTCTGTTAATTTTACAGTGTAGGATTCCCCGTCCTTCACTGCGAATTTCAACATGTCTTTGGCTCTATCCTCGAGTACAGCCTTGAAGTCAGCTTCATCTTTATACTCAAGTATACCCCGAAGACGACTTATATCTCTTTTTGCCTCTGCTTTCCCTGTACGTTTTATGGATCCTATCTTATCCTTAATTCTTTCAAACGCAATATCCTGCAGTTTAGCATCTAACGCGGCTTTCAGATCGCCTTCGATTTTAATATCATCTTTTTTTACAAGAACAAAATCGCCCCCAGATTGCTTGACAATTTTAGGCAGTTCGTCTTTAACGTTGCCTACTTTTAATTTACCAACATCCTGCAGAAATTCTTCCTTGGGATCTTTAGGTTTTGGCTTTACACGAGCTATTATAGCGTCGACCTTATCGTCTTTTACTTTTTTCTTAGCAATCTTCCCGGCCTTATCAAGCATATCCCTCTGCTCATCGTCTGATTTACCTCTCAGCTTAGCCTTTATGATATCATAATCGGGCCTTACTTTTTGCATCTGAATTGCTATAGCGTCAATTGCTCTTTCATCAAGTTTTTTTTCAGATACCACCCGCTTTACCTTTGAGCGCTTTGCTGCATCTGCAACTGAGATGCAAGCTACACCCAATACAAGAACTGTAAAAGCCAGCAGTCTAACTTTCTTTGTATTCATTTTTCTCCTTAACCTTATTGTTATTAGAACGATACCCCAAATTTTACCCAAAGTGAATATCCCTCAAGGGCTGAGTTATCGGATACAAACTCATATGACCCACCGATACCGAACAATGCAGGGTATCTCTTTGCGATATCAAAGTCATACCCAATACCTGCAAAGATCTTGTGCGTTACCTGTGAAGGTGTTTGAACCGTGGATACGTCCAAATCTGCTGAATTTAAGGTCATCAGTATATCGTCGTCCGCAAGTTCGCCTTCTGTGTTGTAGCTGTTTGCTACCAAAGCATAAACCCCGTCTTCCCAACCACATCCTGTTGAGCAACATCTTTCTCCACAGGTAGTCTCACAGGCTGTTCCACAGCAACCGCTTGAACAGAAACACTTTGACCAACAACTTTCCTCATCTTTATAGAAGAAGTTGTAGCCAAGATCAATCACAAACCCACTGCTCTTGAATGAAAGGTCAGCCAAAATATCAAACTGGCTTCCAGGCTTGACCTTGATACTTTGAGTTAAAACATTTGCTGCAGGGAAAAGAGACTGCTCAGATTTCCCAATCTTACCTACCAGATAATAATGAGCAAATTTGAATGGATTATCACAACCTTTTAATCCCAAAGTTCTGTTCTCTGATGACTCAAAAAGGTAACGATAGTCAACATCAAAAAGAACTCTTACCGCTGCATTCTTATTACTCCAGAGTTGAACGGCAGTGTCAAGACGAGCTCCTAAGCCAAAGTGCTTACCGTTACCAATAACCGGACCCCAAAGATATT
The DNA here is from genome assembly GCA_964607885.1 of uncultured Pseudomonadota bacterium. Taxonomy (GTDB): domain Bacteria; phylum Babelota; class Babeliae; order Babelales; family RVW-14; genus JBAZAX01. The sequence continues at coordinate 4,228 of CAZSLQ010000019.1, read as the reverse complement.
CACCATTAGGACGAGGACCTGTTGGAATTATTACCTGTGCACTTAAAAAGGCATGGGCCGAATCACTTTGATGAATTTTATACCCAAGCGCTAAATTGATATCGGCAAGACCAAACTTTGATTCTTTACCTGAACATCCGATTTTGGCATAGCATAGAGGTGATTGCAAATTTTCTTTATCCATCGCCTCTGTTACTTCAACATTGCCGGCAAAGAAATCATTTAACGAGAATGTTTTTCCACCAACCTCAACGTTTGTCTGGTTGCTAATGCACATGTTCATGCTGTTCTCAACATAGACAATTGGCATGCTTGCTTTGAAGAAAAGACCCTTGAGCGGATGATCTATGTCTTGGAAGTAATCAAAGCGGGCACCCCAGATCTCCTGTTTAGGGTTAAATGAAACCGTACCCTTAACTGAATGATCTTGATCTAAATTTAAGTTATGAATAAGTTGAACTCCGGCTATGTCTGCAGTCTTTGCAACAAACTCATTCTCCGTTCCAACAACAAAACAGTTCTTGCAATTCCCTATACCAAAGTATTTTCCCAAATCCTCTTTATTATCAGATGCCTGATAAAAAGGTGTTAACTCAAAGTGTGACCTTACCTTATGCCCTTTTCTTTTCTCAAGCTTTTGATACGGATACTCATGCCATGTTGTCAACTCCATCGGCAAATTTGTGCCGACTGCACGAGGTGCCAAAAATGTCTTTCCCGAGTAGGTCGTAGCTGATGCCATACCAGCAAAAAAGCTGATGGCAATAAGCGTGTGAAGTAGTAGTCTTGATCTCATCATAATTCTCCTTTTTAAGTAGACCACCAAAATTTTTGAATCTCTTTTCACATTAGATTTTAAGGTATACGAACATTTTTTTTGGATCAAGAATTTTGTAAAAATTTCTACAAAATCGGCAAATTAGGTTTTAGAGATAAGAGAAAATCTTGACAAGGGATGCAGAGAACTCCGTTTTGTTTTAATCTCTCTTTTCCTCTGTAAAGGAGAATCCCCTTTGCCATCGGAAAGTCTTGCAAAAAATACTCCAGCGGCTTTGTATCTGCAGAATGGACTTTTGCTGAGTTTTTAACCTCTATTGCCCAAAAACCAAGAGGCCCGTAGACAATCACATCTACTTCCAAATCGGATCTAGTTCTCCAAAAGGCAATTTCATGTCTCTCCGCAGCAAAATCATTCCAAGCCATTAAATGTTGAACAACAAGCCCTTCCAAAGCAGCTCCGTCAATTTCTTCGACTCTATCCAAAGGACCTTTGGGCCTAAGTGCCCTAAAAACTCCCGCATCAAATAGATAAAATTTAGGATGAACGCTCATGTCACGCATAGCCCTTTTTGTAAAGACAGGCAACTTATACGCAAGAAGAAGATCTTCCAAAATTTCAATATAATTATCTACGGTCTTTCTTTTGATCTCACACTCTCGAGCAACATTTGATACATTTATTACAGTCGAATGAGAAAAACTTACTATTTCTAAAAACCTAGAAAATGATTCCAAATTTCGTACCAATCCTTCAGCCTGAACCTCCTCCTTTAAATAAAGTCCTACGTATGCCTGAAGGGCCGCTCCGACATCTGGGGCACCACTAATTACCGGTAACATACCGGCCTTAAGCGCATTTTCTAGAGAAAACATTTCATTTAACTCAGATGCCACAAAAGGATGCATCTGTTTTTTTAATGCTCTCCCTCCAAGTAAATCCGCTCCTGACCTTTTAATCTTACGTGCACTTGAACCGGTAAGAATAAATTTTATATCCTTCTTTTCCTCCATTAGCAGATGTACAACACTAAGCAATGATGGAATTTTTTGAACCTCATCTATAACAACAGTCTTAACCTCAGGGTTTCCGTCAATAAGATCAATTAATCGCTCCGGCCTTGCACTAAAACTTCTTAATGCTTCGGGTTGAAGAAGGTCAACCCACAAAGCATCCTTATAAAGCTGTTTTATAAGAGTCGATTTTCCGGTCCCTCTGGGTCCGAAAAGAAAGTAACTTTGTTCCGGATCAGAAAAAAAGCGCTTAATAAACTTCATAGAATCTCCTAAACTTTAAAATGGCATCTCTAATTCCATTTTTAGTATAATTATGGCATTAGCGATGCCATTTTGCAATATCTTCTTATTTTATTCGATTGGATGGGGCTTTATCACGGTACATTTTTCCCCGCCTACGCGACTTGGGCGCTATAGACTTTCGGCGACGGCGGCTAAATCTTCGGCGGGCAGGTCAGGCCCACCTTTCTTTTGCATCTCTTGCAAAACAGGCATCGAATTTGTTATAAATAAATTATGAGAATGATGTAAAAAAAAGGGGGAAGTATGAAGAGATTTAACAAATCGTTATTTTATCTTATGGTCATGGTGCTTTTTGTAAATTCCATGAAAGCAATGGAAGAGGTAAGGAAAGAGGATATACAAAGGACACCTTCTGATTATCAGAGAACTATCGATCTTCAGAGAGAAATTTCAGATATATCCACATTGCCAAAAGAACAAAAGATCACGGGTGAACAGGTTGCCACGCTAAGGAGACTAGGATTCGATGAGCAAAAGATAAGGGGTTTGGCAGGTGTAAATAAAGATGATGTAGACGCGGTGATTAAGGGGCAGGAGGCTGCTGTGCTTGAAGAGTCGGCAGCAGATATAAAAAAACTTATGGACGCAGGATACACAAGGGACGTAGCAGAGGCAATCATATTAAAAAAACCTGAGGCTAGGGGTGTAACGGTCGATCAAGCTCTGAGTGCACCAAAACCTGAAGTGCCGGGCGCAAAAAAAGACAGTGCTGCAGGCGGTATATTCCAGAGGTTTATTCAAGCATTTAAACCAGCCCCCAAGGCGCCTACGGAGGCAGAAGCAACTCCGCCAAAGCCCACGGCCACAACTCCATCTAGGGAGCTATCTGTTGTAGCCGTCGCCGAAACTAAGGCACAAAAAGAAACAGTATCCCTAGTAACCCGTCTGCGTAATTCGGCAGTAAAAGAAATAAATAAATGGACTCAAAAAATCGCATCCGGCCAAGGCATCACCACAAAAGATACGGATACTTTAGGATCAGCCGCCAGAAACTTCCTCTCTGCCATAAGGGGTAACTGGGATAGTTCAACTGATTCCATGAAAAGAAGCTTCAATAACGGAATATCAGACATGCAAAAAGGTATAAATAGTATAATCGCGAGAATACCGGTTAATAGCCCTCAGCGTAGAAAAATGCTTGCCTTGAGGGGTGAAGTTAATTTCGAATACGCTCGTGCAGTTGAAGCTGCACTTAAAGAAAATCCCGATTCTCTTGCCGCAAGAGCGGAGAATTTTAGAGCTTTGGATGATATGGCCAGAAGTCCGGCATCAACAAAAATACATCTAAGCACACTGGGAGAGAGGCGTACAGCACTACAAAGACAACTGGTAACGGCTTCATATGAAGATATCCCAAAAATACGAGCCGAGATAGATAAAATAAATACGGATATGACAGCACTAGATAATCTCCAAAAAAACCGAGATGCCGCTTTGGAAAGCACAAGAAAATTAATTTCCGACAGAGAAGGTTTACGTGGAGAGTTCCAATCAGCCTTGGACAAGGCAAATCAGGCCGTATCCGATGCGGCATCAAGAGCAAAACTGACCGCAGCTGACCTTGCAGACCCACGTAAAGAGCTTCCTGAAGAAGTAAAAAAAGCTTTGGCAGAAAAAGAAAAACTCGAAAAGCAAATCAAAGATCTGGACGACGAAATCGGACAAGCCAAAAAACTTATTGAGCCTCCTGAATCGGCATTCAAAAGAGCAACCTCAGCGATTATCGGAGCTGCTAAGGGCCTAACTCTGCCCTCAAAGAAAGATATTGCAGAGGCAGCAAAAAGAGTACCGGGAGTTACTCGACTTCTAGCTGGAATCGAGAGTGCAAGAAGAGCGTTAGAAAAAAGCGCTAGAGAGGGGGATTTAAAAAGGGTCGGAGAGGCTCTGGCATCTTTAAAAAAGAGTGCTGAAGATCTAGGGAGAGAGATAAACAAATTACCGGAAAAAGCACAAGCGGCCTTTAAACAATTCTTAGAAAATTTAGACGGAACTAGAAAAAAGGCTGAATCTAATGGGGAAGAAGCAAGAAAAAGTGCTGACGATATTAGGAGAAAAATAGCAGAGGAAGCAGAAAAGAAAAAGACCGAGGCCCGGGAACTTCTTGGTGTAAAAGAAAATGCAACAGAACAAG
>CAZSLQ010000018.1:17391-17706 GCA_964607885.1 uncultured Pseudomonadota bacterium | reverse complement strand
GGTTAACTTTATTACCTAATACGTCCTGTATTGCTTTGTAGCATGAAAGATCTTCAATACGCAGATCTTTTATGGATATCAGTTCTTTAGCTTGCTTTCTAAGTTGCCCGTAGACAGGGTTGCAGTCCTCTTGCATTTCCAACGCAGTACGTTTCATGGCAAACAAATTTGACTTTTGCAACAAAATAACAGACAGCAGTCCCAGTAAAATTCTTATTTTTTTCATAATAACCTCCAATTACAATTATAAATTATAAATATTTTATTTACAAATGGGGGGAGCCATATCCAATCAAAATCAAATTTAAATAATTT
>CAZSLQ010000018.1:11636-17352 GCA_964607885.1 uncultured Pseudomonadota bacterium | reverse complement strand
CTATTGACACCGGTTTACCGATACTGCTAGTCTTCACAAAAAAGAAAGGGAAGCTATGAGATATATGTTATGGATATTTGTTTTTGCCATGGGAATTACTGCATATGCAAATGCAACCTCGTATTCAATGAAACTTGTAAATAACACCCCGTATGATGTAAAATTTTATGAGTTAACCATCCCGGCTAATCAGGCAACCCCACAAAATTTTTCTAACTATATCACCCCAGGCACCAGCGTAAAAACAGTCAAAGACGGTACTTCATATACCTTCACGACAAAATCGGCAACTGATTCAATTTATATGGTAATAGTACAGATAGCACAATCACTTATCAAACCACTTAAGTTTAATGTTACATCAACTAACTCAGGCACATTAACTATAGCAAGCAGCATCTCAAACCCATACATCATTGTCGCAATCAAAAAGGGTACAACAGTAATTGAAAGTGAAAGCTACTTAAAACAGTTAATAATGTAAAATAATTCAAGCTCTCGGATGTTTTTCATCATAGACTTTTCGCAGCTCCCTGTTTTCAAGGTGAGTATAGATCTGTACAGTAGCAAGATTTTCATGCCCCAAAATCATCTGCAAAGATCTTATATCCGCACCATTTTTCAAAAGGTGAGTCGCCAAAGAATGACGTAAACTGTGAGGGGATACATTTTTAACAATATTGGCTTTTTTCAAAATCTTTTTTAGTGCCAACCAAAAAAGTTGCCTGGTTATTGGTTTAACCTTATTCTTGTGCAATGTAACAAAAATATAACTTTGCTTTTCCGTGCAACTTGGAACCAATTTGGGATAGATGTGTTCCGTATAGTAGCGGAGTAGTTCTAGAATATTTTTGGGCAGGGGTATGGATCGTTCTTTGTTCCCCTTGCCCATAAGCTGAATAAATCCCGTATCAAAATGAATCTGCTCAAAAGTCATATTAACAAGCTCTGAAACTCGTACTCCGGAAGCGTAGAGTAGGTATAACATAACTTTATTCCTCTGTCCTTTTAGAGAGTGGTCTTTATTTGCAGCCACAAGCAATTTTTTTAGCTCCGGTTCCGAGAGATAGTTAGGCAAAGTTTTTTCAGTTTTCGGAAATATAAGAGCAGAAGCAATATTTGGAATTTTATACCTTAGATTCAAAAAATCAAAATAACGCTTTAACGAAGATATTTTTCGCGAAAGACTTTTAGCAGAAAGACCTTGAGTCTTTAACTCTTTTAGGAAATTTTTTAGATGTTCTTTTTTACAACGATCAACATCCAACCTTCTCTGCTTTAAAAACAGATAAAACTGGTCAATATCACGCTTGTATGCCAAAAAAGTATTTTGAAGCACTCTCTTCTCTGTTATAAGATACGTCTTAAAGCTTTCAAAATAATCAGACACCCCATTTTGATCTTGCATGGTACCAGAGTCCTTGAATCTAAATCTTATTTAATAAGCTTTTGCTACGACAATATCGAAGCTACTAGATTTTTGACAATTAAAGCAAGAGTCATGATGCTTTTTGTCTAAAATGCATCTAATTGTGGCCTTAAATGGTTTTAACTCAGACTCGCAACCAGCAGAACCACACCACCCTACTCTATAAAATCCATTCTTAGACTCAATATCGGTACTAAAATCTTTTAATTTTTCGCATTCAAAATACCGTTCATCTCTAGACCTTAAAGCTCTGTCATACATTTGCCGATGAATATGATCAAGAATTTTTTTCAACCCCACTCCTACCATCTCAAGTGGGATAAATTCTTTCTTCTTAGCTTTTTCCTGCTCAGCTCTATTAACAAATACAACCTGATTCTTTTCCAAATCCTTAGGGCCAAGCTCAATACGTACAGGAACCCCTTTTAACTCCCACTCATAAAATTTTGAACCTGGGGTCTTCTGCTCATCATCGTCCAGTTTTATCCTAAAACCTTGCATCTCTAGCTCTGTTTTTATCTGTGCTGCTTTGTTCAACACGGTTTCTTTCTCAATATCAGATTTGTAAATTGGTACAATAACGGCTTGGATAGGTGCTATTCGCGGAGGAAGAATCAAGCCATTTTGATCTCCATGAACCATTATCAGGGCCCCAATAGATCTTGTCGTGAAACCCCAACTTGTACAGTATGGTGTTCTCATATTTCCATCTTTATCCTGAAATTTAACATCAAATGATTCAGGAAATGATTGAGCCAAAATATGCGAGGTACATAGCTGCAAGGCCTTACCATCCTGCATCATACCCTCAAGTGTATAGGTTTGTGCAGCTCCGGCAAACTTTTCTGATTCCGATTTGACACCACGAATAACAGGAATAGCCAGATAGTTTTCATAAATATCCTGGTATGCATCCAGAGCTTGAATTACCATTTCCATAGCTTCATCATATGAATAATGGGCAGTATGGCCCTCTTGCCACAAAAATTCCGTGCTGCGAATAAAAGGTCTGGTGCGCATCTCCCAGCGAACAACATTTGCCCACTGATTTACTTTTAAAGGAAGGTCACGCCAAGATTTTATCCAACGTGAAAACATAGAATAAATAATTGTCTCAGAAGTTGGTCTAACCACCAAAGGTTCTTCCAATTTTTCTCCCCCGGCATGCGTGACAACCGCTAACTCAGGAGAAAAACCTTCAACATGTTTTGCCTCACGTTTTATAAACGACTCTGGAATAAAAATAGGAAAATATGCGTTTTGTGTTCCTGTCGCTTTTATTTTTTTGTCCAACTCACTCTGAATCTTTTCCCAAATTGCAAAACTATAAGGACGAAAAACAAAACACCCTTTAACCTGGCTTTGGTCAACTAATTCAGCTTGATAGATTACTTCTTGATACCATAAAGCAAAATCATGTTTAATATCCGGTAATTTATTCATAAAAAATCCTCATCAACAAATCCAAATTTTTCTTTTCAAAAGTATAGCAAGTTTTAAAAACAAAATCTTCTCTTCCATCATTGTATTAATATACTGTGTAGCCTATTCAAAATCCATGAATTAGTCCTGTTTGAATTCCAACTTGAATCTGCGGTAAAAATTGTTGCTCCACTTCTCTCTTGTCGGGATGGGGCTATAAAGAAAGGTAACCAGTGTCCCAAACCTCCATCATTCGTCAAATCAGTTCTTTGAGCAGTGTTGACAATAAAAAATTGTGATTGTCCGGCCCTAAACGCCGGAACCCTCTCCCCAACTACCTCTTCTTCAATGCGAATCTTTCTACTCCCATCAACATCTATAAACTCCCTCGGACCTAGCTCACCGGTTGCTAGTGAGTCAGCTACGTAGACATACTTACCATCAATAAAGTGCGCCATATGATTAAACTGAGGAAAATTAGCTTCTTGCAACAACGCCGAATCCTCTACCACCGTAACATCTCCAATATCTTCAGCACGCAATATACGCTCTATATCATTTCCATCTAATCTATTCAAACCGTTCTTATCCGGCACTATGGCCTGCCAACGTTGAAAACAAGCCTGTCTTTCTGTTTGATCATTCATTAATTCATAGATTTTTTTGGGATCACCTCTTCCTTTAATCATTGCAATTAAATTAAAAGTTGCATGTGCCCCACAAGTTAACCACGATTGAGTTTTTTCCTGCTTTAGCTGAATTACAGTAACTTTTTGATTGTGATTCTTAATTAAAACATACCCATCTTTTTTTTCCTCATCAAAAAAATCTATATTCGGCCATACGTAGTAATAAAATAAAAATCCGCCAATAATTAAAAAGATTGATGCTGTAACTATCGGATGCTCTCCAGCCCACTCAACAGGCCTATAAAAAAATAAATCTTTAACTTTATCAAATGCTCCAATATTGTAGAAATCATGTCTTAAAAAGTACTCGAGTAAAATTTTATCAAAACTAATCAGTTTATTTTTTAACTCTATCTCTCTGTCATTCAACTTACTTAAGCACCATTTTTGAACAAAATCATCAAATTTTGTTATTTTACGTTTAAAGGCTCTAACATTTCTCGGCTCAATTGAATCCAAATCTTTAAAAAAATTGCAAATTCCCCAAAATTTATACTCAAACAGGCTAAGTAGGCCTTCATTAAACCCATATACTATCTCATTTAAAAGTACAATTTCTTGATCCACTATCTTTAAATACTGTTTTTCAAAATCTACGTTCGCATTTCCTCGTTGCAAGACTGTTTCAATTAAAATGGCTTTTGAATTTTGAAAAATCCTAAAAATATGTAAATCTTCAACCACCATTTTTTTTGCAGCTAAACAACTAAAACTAAAAAAAAACGAGATACAAACTATTTTTAAAACCGCTTTGTTCATAAAATTCTCTTTCAAAAATAAAAACTTAGCTAGAAAATTATACGATCTGAACTTAGAATATCAAACTAATTCGGTAAAATGTTTATTTTGAATCAAAAAATGATTATATTTGCAATAATTCTGTTAATTAAACTGCAAGAAAGAGTTTTATGGGAAACATAGGTAAATTGTTTATTATATCGGCTCCGTCCGGAGCCGGGAAAACGTCAGTCGCAACATCTGTTATTTCAAAGCTAAAAGACATCATTCCCATTGAGAAAGTTATAACATACACTACTCGTAATCCCCGGCCGGGCGAAGTAAATGGGGTTGATTATCATTTTATCCCCACTCAAGATTTCTTGCAGAAGCAAGCTGATGGTTTCTTTATTGAAACAACAAATTATGCAAACAACTTTTACGGATCACCCTCTTCCATAATCACTGACCTTAAGAAGGGCAAATCGTTTCTTGTTGTTACAGATATGGCGGGTGCCAAAAATTTTAAAAATAACATAATGCCGGGTGCCGTAACGATCTGGTTAACGGTCTCAGAACCACAAGAACTACGCAGGCGTCTTGAAAAACGCGGGGACGCAGAAGCGTTAATCAAAAAACGCCTAGAGCTTGCATTAGAAGAGATGGCACAAGAGGCTGAAGAAAAAAACTTTGATTATCATGTAAAAAATGACGTGTTCGAACAGACTGTTGATCATGTAGTTAAGATTATAAAACAAAATCTTGGGATTTAGGAGAAACCATGCCTTTGATTCACTTGGGATTCCTTATTTGCCTAACGCTGTTTAACTTTAATTTATTTTGTTCCGTTCACACAGACGCCATACTTGAATATTTCAAAGATAAAGACGATTTGACTATGGTACTGGGTGCCGGGGACCAAGAGCATGATTATACGCAAAGATTTAAAGATTACACTTTTCTTGTTAATACCCAAATTTCACCGGAGCGCTTACTTAAATCAGCAACTTTAGACAATGCCATCGAAGAACTAAAGCAAAGATTAGCCGGGGGACAAAAAGAGCCTCTTCCAATTCAACTTGATTTTAACAGTGAAGAGTTTTTTGATTTTTTAACCAAATTAAATGGAAGATTTAAAGAAATTATTTTTGATGCCAGCGTGACAAAATTTGTGAGAGGTATTACATACCTACAACATAGCTGGGGGCTCTGGCAAATTAACAAAATTTTTGAAGCACTCAAAGATGGAGGAGAGTTTTATTTAGACACCGGTTTTGCCGGTGGATATAGAGTTGTAGCTGCAAATTCTTCAGGAAACTTTCAACCGGTAATACCATCTCCTAAGGATTTTATCTCTATTTCGCCTGAAGATAAAGTAGTAAGCTATATCCCTGAGTATGGAGATATCTCAGACTACAAATTTTATGCAGATTATATAATTCTACAATTAATGAGAAAC
>CAZSLQ010000018.1:10807-11626 GCA_964607885.1 uncultured Pseudomonadota bacterium | reverse complement strand
AATTTGATTATAGTTATGCAGACGAAGAAAAAATAAAACAGCCGCCAATTTCATTAAGAGCTATTCCCAAAATAAGAATATTAAAGAATTACGAAATACCTGAAGCAGAGAGACTAAAAGCGGCAAAAATATATTTAACCCAATCGAACTTTTGTATTATTCCTGGAAATATCTTCTCATTACTATTGCAAGGCGGTAAAGATTTCACAGCAGGAAAATATGCAACAAAAGAAAAATCTAATGATCCAAATTCTGGAAACTTCCACGTCCCTAATAATGAATTTTTAGCAGAACACATTGTAGCGTTTCTAAAGCTCGCAGGATTTGAAGCCGAATATAAACAAGATGCCCCATACCCACTTAACAAACCATGGGGAGTCAACCCGGACGAAGCAAAATACGACTTTTCAAAATATACCTACATTTACGCCCGCAAGCCTTCTGCCCTAGAAAAGGACCTGACACTGCTCAAAGAATCTCTTAACCAGCTAAGAACAAAGCTAGAAAGCGTGTCTTCAAAATTAACAACTCTGAGAGAGACAATTATTTCAAACTAACGCCACAAGTGAGCGGATGAGTCTTAGTGAAAATCCTTGGCTCGCAACTCTTCTCTATAAAATATATACAAACCAAGGGTGACTAAAAATAAAGACGCAAAGTGATGCCAGGTTATCTTTCCATCAAAAAAGATCTTTTCATAAATGGTTCCAAATGCGGGAGAAAGAAATCCGGCAAAAGTCACAAAAGTTATTGAATAAAACTTTAACAACCAACCATAGAAATTGTAAACGATTATATTTGCAGACAAAATGAGTAACG
>CAZSLQ010000018.1:8643-10797 GCA_964607885.1 uncultured Pseudomonadota bacterium | reverse complement strand
GTAACGCAAGCCAACCCAAGAACATCGGCCAGTTTGAGACAGGGTTAGAAAACCCTTCAAAGACGCCTGCCGTAATCATACTCAAAATTCCACCCACAAGCATCGCTACTCCATTTATCATACCCAGACCATACCCCTTATTCATAAGCTCTTTTACCAAAAACCATGCATATGCACCTGAAATAACGGCAAGAAATAGAATACCCTCAGGCAAAGAGATACATAAAAGATCTTTAAAGCCCGCGCTCTCGCCGGCCTGAGAAGCAAGAATAGGCAATAACCCGCCTAAACCAATGCTTATGCCCAAGACTTTTTGCCAAGATAGTTTTTCGCTAAGTAAAAAATAAGATAGTATGGCTGCAATAAAAGGCGTTGCGGAATAAATCATTGTTACTTTAATTGCTGAGAGATACTGTAATGACCAGAATTCCAATATGAAAGCAAAATAGATATGAAAAATAGCAACTTTAAAAAATAACCAGTAATCAGTTATTTGAATCTTAAATGTTTTTTTGCTAAAAAACTTTTGATACAAAAGCAGGATACCACCGGCCAGAATCATTCGAAAACCGATTAAGAAAAAAGGCTGAGAGTAAGCCAGTGTTTTTTTAGCAAAAACAAATGTAGATGCAAGAATCGCGTATAAAAGTACAACTAGGAGCATGAAAATCCTTTTTTAATTAACAATAAAAATAACAAAAATAATGGCCCAAACAAAAATATTAGTGAAACGGCAAAACTACCGCTCAACACCTGCGCAATAGCTATTGATATGTAGGAAAATAAAAAAATTAACCCACTTGTTACAACCGACACCAAAAGGTTACTCTTTTTCCTACCAAATCTAAAAATGAGGGCAAGTCCTATAAATGGGAATAACAACATCCATAAGATCTGGGCAACTCTTTTAAGAAACTCCCATAACACATCTTGATCAAATTTAAACTTTTCCATCAACTGTTTAATATTCCAAAACTTAAGCACATTTAAAACTTTAGCATCTTTTTCCATATGAAAAAGCTTTTCAATATTAATGTTTGATTCTTTAAATACGGCAAAATATCGCTTATCCGCACTAATTGTACAAACAGACCCGTTTAATAAAAATACCTTATTATTTTTAAAAAAACCCTCTTTCGCGGTAAAAATGTACTGTTCATTCTGTTTGTTACTAAAGGCTAAAAACATAGTATTGAATTTGGGAACTCCATCTTCATAGCGCTTTTTCTCAAAATAAAAAGTAAACCCTGGATAAGGAGAATGAAATTTTTGTGCTTCTAGATTATAAAACTGTTTTTTAGCAAATTCTAAGATAATTTTTTTCCCAAGAAGATAGCTGCGTGGAGCAAAATCAAAAACCAAAGGAGCATAAATTAGTGTTAGAGTAAATGCAAATACTGCGACAGATAAATAAAGATACTTGCATGCTGACCTTAAAAATTTCAAAATCAAAAGTTCATCTTCAACAAGAAATTGCCCTACAACCATCTGAACAGCAATGCTTGCTGAAATCGGGAAAGCATAGATCGCCATTAATGGCAACATAACAAAAAATATCTGTATAAATACTATAGGATTAGAAATCATCTGTAATCTAAAAAGAAGATTACTGGCACCTAAAACTGCTGTAATAATAAAAAAAGCAACGCAAAACTGCTTGAGAAAGCGTTTAAAAAAAAATAAGAATAACATCAGTTTTCTTTTTTATCGTCCACTAAATTTTTGTATAAATCTTCATCTATAATACTTATTTTCTCTATCTCCAAAGCTTTTCCTGATGTGGGATCCACCTTAACAACGGCCCCACTCAACTCAAATGGGCCCGTAAGTTCAACTGAGATTGAACCCATCCTTTGAAAAAATAAAAACTTTTTTATAATTCCATCCGCCTGCATTCCAATCACGGAATTTATTGCTCCACTACTTCCGAGATCTGTAATAAAGGCCGTTCCTTGGGGTAGTACTCTTGCATCATTTGTCTGTACATGGGTATGAGTACCGAATACACCTGATACTCGTCCATCAAGGTACATTCCCAAGGCCTTTTTTTCAGATGTTGCTTCAGCATGAAAATCAATAAAAATGATATTTGTTTTAGATTGAATAAATGTTAAAAGTGAATCAATCGTCCTAAACGGGCAGTCCAGATGGTCT
>CAZSLQ010000018.1:5039-8633 GCA_964607885.1 uncultured Pseudomonadota bacterium | reverse complement strand
ATGCAAATTGATAACTGCCACAGTGTAATCTTGAACCTGGAAGAATGTGTAACCTTTACCCGGACATCCCGGTGGATAATTTGCGGGACGTATAACATCATCACGTTGATTTAATGAGTTATAAAATTCTCTATTTTCCCAAACATGGTTTCCCGTAGTTACTACTGACACACCATTATGTTTAAAAAAATCCACATTTTTCAGGGTAATTCCGCGGCCATTTTTGGCAGAGTTTTCCCCATTTGCAATAATTGCATCAATTGAGTACTGCTCTTTAATCTTTGGAACCCATTTTTGAAACATCATTAAACCGGGCTGGCTTATGACATCCCCTATAAATAAAAAATTTAAAGTATTTTTCATCCGCTTACCTTGCAGCAACGATAAAGCGTTTTTCTCTGATTACATTTACTTTAATCTCGCCGGGAAAAGCCAAATCCGTTTCGATTTTTTTAGCAAGATCACTTGCCAATAACGATGCTTTTTCATCATCAAGTCTATCTTCGTTTACAATTACACGAATTTCACGTCCGGCTTGCAGTGCGTAAGCTTTCTTAACACCTTCGAAGGTTCCGGCCATCTCTTCCAATGATTCTAGACGCTTAATGTAAGTCGATAAAGTCTCTTTTCGTGCACCGGGTCTTGAGGCAGAGATTGCATCGGCTATATGAACAATAATACCATATGGATTGCTTGATGGAACTTCCTCATGGTGGCTAGCAATAGCATTAACAATTATAGGATCTTCCCCGTACTCTTTTACAAAGTTGGCACCAACAACGGCATGGGTTCCCTCAACTTCTGCAGAAATTGCCTTACCAATATCATGAAACAACCCGGCCCTTGCTGCAATTTCGGGATCAAGGCCTAACTCAGAGGCGATCATTCTTGAAAAATATGCAACCTCTTTGCTATGAACAAGATTATTTTGAGTATAACTGGTTCTAAAATATAATTTACCAAGCTGCTTTACTATTTCGGGATTTATACCTCTAAAGCCAAACTCAAGAACGGTACTTTGTCCGATCTCTTCAATAGCCTGCTCAAGTTCTTCCTCGCATTTGGCAACAGTTTCCTCGATTCTACTTGGATTAATTCTTCCATCAAGAATAAGCTTATTCAATGCACGCTTTGCAACTTCGCGACGAATTGGGTTAAACCCTGAAATCGTTATTACTTCAGGAGTATCACCTATAACAAATTCCATTCCCGTTGCCATCTCTAGGGCCTTAATATTTCGTCCCTCTTTACCGATAATTCTTCCCTTCATTTCATCATTTGGAAGGTTGATTACACTTGATGTGTGTAGGGTTACGGTATCTGAAAGATATCTTTGCATAGCACTTGTTAAAATTTCAACCGTTTTATCCTTTGCCATCTCTCTGGCGTCGGCTTCAATCTTGGAAAGCCATTTCTGACTAGCAATTTTCACCTCGCGCTCAAGAGATTCAAACAAGACTTTTTTTGCATCCTCTTGCTTCATTCCGCTTATTTTTTCAAGTTTTATGACGAGCTCTTCGTATAGTTTTTTAATTTTCATCTCATCAATTGAAAAGGCATCCAAACGACGTGCGAGATCTCTTTCTTTTTGTTGTATTTCACGACGCAAGTCATCCAGAACACTTTCTCTCTGATCAAGAGCATCTTCCTTTTTTTGAAATTTTGCCTGAAGCTGTTGCAGTTCGATTTTACCCTTTTTCATCTCTATTTCAAATTCACTTCTTTTTTTGTGAAGCTCGTTCTTCAGATCAATCATAGCCTCTCGGCGTTCTTTTTCTATCTGATCTTTCGAAGATTGAAGTAAATTCTGTATGCTTTGACGAGTTTGAAGAAGCTTATTTTTTTGAATAAAAAAGTAAACCAGTAATAAAAGAAATCCCAGAATAAAACCTATACTGAGAAAACTTAAGCCTAAAATCCATTCCATTTGTTATCCCTATCTCAAAAAGTTTATACGTAATTTTAAAATCAAAAACTTTGTGAGAACGGAGAAGAAGAAACTGCGAAGCAGGATCAAGAAGAAACTGCAAAGCGGTTTTACATGGCAAACTTGCAAAAGTTGCTATAACTATCTATGGAGGCTTAAATTGCATACTTACTGTAATTTGTTATCTATCAAATTACCCAAATACTCAACCCTATTTTCCAACCCGTTAAGTTTTGTTAATGCTTTAGAAAGATCAGTAGCCAGCTGTAAAGCAACAACTACGGCTATTTTGCCTTCATCATTAACAGAGACCCTTGACATATGCTCTTTAAGCATTCTGTCTACCAGGTTGGCCGCCGCAAAAACCTCTTCCTGTACCTCATCGGTATTAATGAGGTAACTTTTCCCAAGAATTGATATTTTCAAGCTTTTCTGTTTATCCATGCCTTTTACTTCTAGTTAGAAGAACTCTCAAGTGTATTAATTGTATTTAATAAACCTTCAACAACATTTTTTATCGCCAGCTTTTCACTTTCTAAAGTTGTAGAAGCCTTTTGCTCACGTATAAGAGACTCCTCAAACTGACGAACTTGTGATTCTAAAGTTTCATTTTCAAGAACAAGTCCATCAAGTCTGCTTTGCAACTCTGCATTCTTTTGGATAAGACGAAGAACCTTTTGTTCAAGCTCTTCCAAACACTTCATTGCCTTCTTCCTCTTTTTCTCACAAAATTATACAAAAAAAACTAACCAACTCACTGTATATTAATAAGTTGGTTAAAAAAATTTCAATAAATTTAAAATTTTTATTATTTTCTGGCCACTGCGACCAATTCTGCAAATGCCTTTGGCTCAAAAATTGCCAATTGGCTTAGCATTTTTCTATTTAGCTGAATTTTCTTCGCCTTTAAACTACTCATGAAGACACTGTAGCTCACACCTTGAGCCTTACAAGCAGCACCTATTCTTGAGATAAATAGCCCCCTGTAATCACGTTTTTTCAACTTACGACCAATGTAAGCAAAACGCATTGCACGCAATACGGTCTCTTGAGCACGTCTAAAAACATTCTTGCGCTGTCCCCAAAATCCTTTAGCTCTTTTTAATACTTTTTTATGTCTTTTTTTCGTGATAACACCACGTTTAACTCTACTCATCAAAACCTCAGTTCAAATAAAAACAGATATAAAACTAATTTTAATAAGGCATTGCCTTTGAAATTTTATTATTTTGCACGGTTTCAAAGAAAACTCCGCTACGCAATTTGCGAACCTTCTTGCTTCCTTTTGCCCAGGCATGGTGCCTTTTATAGGCTCTGGAACGCTTAATTTTTCCCTTACTATTTTTTGTAAATCGCTTTTTGCAAGACGAATTTGTTTTAACTTTAGGCATTACTTAATCCTCTAAATTCTATTTACAATCTGCAATAATAACCCAATTTAATTAATGCTACAATATAAGTTATTGTAGCATATAAATTCAAAAATGCCAGTGTAAGTTTACTTCTCTTTAATAAAGTAAATCTTTGACCACACGGAGCCGCCTCTACTGTCTTTTTCTTCAACTAGTGTGCCAACCCCTTTGGCTGAGAGATCTTGGGATATTCTGGTAAACAGCTTGTTTCCAAACTCATCCCGATGGTAGCTGGAAAACTCAAATTCCTGCGAC
>CAZSLQ010000018.1:1968-5029 GCA_964607885.1 uncultured Pseudomonadota bacterium | reverse complement strand
GTAAAATTTACTCATCCATTTTAGGAACTTCTCGTCCTTTAAACTGGACGGTAAATTTTACCTTTTTACCTTCCCTAAAAAACTCTTCGGCTCTTTTCAGTTTTGTATTGTAATCCTGGTCGTCGATTCCCGGTCTTATTTTTAGCTCTTTTACCTGGATTACTTTTTGGTGTTTTTTGGATTCGCTTAGCTGTTTTTTCTTTTCATAAATAAACTTACCAAAATTCATTATCCTAGCAATTGCAGCTGAATCTTTTTCTCCAACTTGTACCAGATCCATGCCCTCTTCTTCGGCTATTGCTAAAGCTTGACGTTTGGGCATTGCTCCCAAGTTCTCACCTTTTCCGCCAATAACTATAATCGTATCGGTTTTTATGCCTTCATTAACCTGATACTTATTTTGTAAATCTTGGTTATCATCCTTAAATCTACTCACAGACAAATCCCTGATTTTCTATTTTTCCTTTTATTGCACTCAACAATGCATCCAGCAATTTTTGGTCCTCCTTGATCTTTTTGACACAGTTTTCCCGGCCTTGGCCAAGACGTTCTGACTCATAAGTAAACCAGGCTCCGGCCTGTTTTATAATTCCAAATGATAAAGCAGCATCTAAGATCTCTAATTCTGTGCTGATACCCTGTCCAAAAATAAGATCTACTTCGACTTTTTTAAATGGCGGGGCTACTTTATTTTTAACTATTTTCACTGAAACTCTATTTCCAAAGGCAACATCGCCTTTTTTTAATGTTGCGATTTTTCTGATATCGATTCTAATGGAAGAGTAAAATTTCAAGGCGTTTCCACCGGTTGTTGTTTCATTAGGTCCAAAAGATGGCATTCCGTGGTTTATTTTGCTTCTGATCTGGTTTATGAATATCAGGACGGTTTTTGATTTATGTACTACGGCTGTCAATTTGCGGAGAGCTTGTGACATAAGTCTTGCTTGCAAACCAACATGTGCATCGCCCATATCTCCTTCCAGTTCTGCTTTAGGAACTAGGGCGGCTACCGAATCGACTACTATTAAATCAACGGCGTTTGATCTGACTAGCATTTCGGTGATTTCAAGAGCCTGTTCTCCAAAGTCGGGTTGTGAGATGATTAGTTCGTTAACATTAACACCGACCCTTGATGCGTATACGGGGTCCATTGCGTGTTCTGCATCTATGTAGGCACAAACACCACTTTTTTGTTGTACTTGGGCAATTGCATGCATGGCGAGAGTGGATTTACCGGAGGACTCGGGTCCGAAAATCTCGATAATTCTGCCTTTTGGAAGGCCTCCAACGCCTAGTGCCGAATCGATCAATATTGAGCCGGTTGAGATTGTTTCGATTTTAGCATCAACTTTTTGGCCAAGTAGCATGACTGAGCCGTTTCCAAACTCTTTATCGATTTGTGCGAATGTTGACTCCAGAGATTTAAATTTTTCTGGAGATATTTTAAAGTCGTGCATTTCTTTCGACATTGATTTTAAATCCTTTGAGATTAAATATCCCGTGTAATATTTTTGTGCATACTTAAAGCTTTTTTATCGATATCTATTTTAGCATTTCTCAGCAAGGATGCAATAAAAGCTTGAGTCATTTTTCTGGATTCTTTTAATTTTTCCTTGTTTAAAATCTCTGATTTAGCCTCTTCAAGTTTAGAGGCCTCGGTTTTTTGTGTATCTTTTAAAACTACAAGGTAGTAGTCGTCTTCGCATAGATCTTGTAAGACTTGGTTGTTGTAGTCTGAGAGTACAAATATTTTGTTTAGGAGAGGCATCTTAGGGTCAAGGCCCTGGATTTTATCTCCTTTTTTAACAAAACCGGTGTCTATTACTTTAAAGCCTTTTCTTGTTGCTGCGTCTTTCAGTGTTATTTTAGAGTTGAGTATATCGTTTTTTATCTGGCTGACGGTTTTACGTTGAAGTTGTTTGGCTTGTTCTTTGAAAAAGTCGTTTAATACGGCATTTTTTACGTCACTAAAATTTGGTAGGAAGCTTTTTTTATGTTCGGTTACTTGGTAAAGTACGTATTTCCCGGTTGTTTTAAAGTAGCCTCTGGCGCGTTCCTGTTTTTTTGTTGAGAAGAGACGTTGTGCCAACTGGCCTTTGATGTCGGCATCGGTGATATCGCTTTCGCTTACCCAGTCGACTTCTTTTGTTTGTAATGCATGTTCTTTTGCGTATTTTTCTAAGGCATTTGCGTCTTCGATTGCTTTATGCAGGGCAAGTCCGAGTTCCCCTTGTAAAGCTGCGACTGCACGTTTGCTACGTAATGAGTTAATGATTTCATTTTTTACTATTTCAAGGGGTTTTTCTACAGCTTTGATTCTTTCGACGAGTTGAATTATTTCGAGTCCGTCTTTAGTTAAGACGATATCGGAAATTTGGTTTGGTTCTGTAAGTTTGAATGCTGCGGTTTCGAATGCTTCGTCGTATTTACCTTTATTAAAGAAGTCGACTAGTCCCCCATTTTTTGCAGTTTCGGAATCTTGGGACAGCTGTTTGGCGAGTTCGGCAAATTTTTCTGGATTTTGTTTAACTTTTTGATGAATTTCTTCTATTTTTTTATTAGCTTCTTTACCATTTTTTATTAATATTTTTCGGACTTTGACTTTAGGAGGAATTCTGAATAGAGAGCTTTTGTTTTTGTCGTAAAAATTTTTAATTGATTGTTCATCTATTTGGATTTTTTGTTCGAAGTCTTCTATTGAAATCTCCCAATATTTTGCCTTACTTTTATCTGGGGTTCTGTAGTGTTCTTTATTTTGCTGATAAAAATCTTCGAGTGATTTAGGTTCAGGGTTTATTTTTTTCGCTTCTATTAAAAAATGGTCTAGGTCGAATTTTGCAATTTCAAAATTTTTCTTTAAGTTGTCTTGTTCAAAAATCTCTTTTGTTATGAATTCCGGTTGGTAGTAGGAATTTGCGATGAGGTCTAGGACGACTTCACGTTTAAATTCTTCGGCTTTTGTTTTTTCGTATTCCAGTGGTGTTACGGACAGAATTTTTAAGTAATGGTGGTATGAGTCTATGTCTACTTTTCCATTTTCGTTGATGATGTTACCAGGGAT
>CAZSLQ010000018.1:259-1958 GCA_964607885.1 uncultured Pseudomonadota bacterium | reverse complement strand
GATTGTTTGGATTAGTTTTGAGTTGAATGTTTCTTTATCGATGGTGATTTTGAATTTTTTTCTGATGTCGTCAAGAATTTTATCTTCGACGCAGATGTTTAGTGCCATTTCATCGAGGTTTCCGAACTGTGCCAAAAAGCTTAGAAGTTTTTCTTCGGACATTCCGTAGAGTTGCATGTAGGGAGCCATTATTCGTTTTAGGGCTTTTCTGTATTCAGAGAAGTAGATTTTTTCTCCGTTTACTTTTCCGACGGATAATTTTCCGGGTCCGCTTTTTCCAAAAAATATTCCGAATCCGCTTCCTAGAGCTAAGGCAGCAAATACAATCCAAAGAACTGTGTGCCATTTTTTCATTTCTTTTCTAAATATGTAGATCATCGCAAAAGCCTTTCAATCCTTACTTTTTAGCATTGTTTTGATTAACAAAAAACAACATTAGCTAGAAAGAGTTTACAGTAGAACGATTTTTTTTCCAACATCAAAAATAACGATGCTGCAAACATCGACTGGATCGAACCGAGAACACAACTCAAATGAAAATCAATTTTAGCAAACGTTTTCAACTTGGCTTGATTGAAAATATTAGCAGTGGAGTATGTGGCAGATTTTTGATTTTTAAATATTTTTCTATTTTGATTTAAATTTATACACTATATTTTCTAATTATAAATTTTGCCATTGTTTCATGATTTGGGTTGCTGATTTTTTTGTTGGGGAGTTTATGGTTATTGTTTTGATTAAAAATTTTTTGTTTATGTTTTGTGTGATTTCTTTCTCTAAACTTTTCCAGAATATTTTTTGGCGTTTTGCGTATTGTAGTGTTTTGGTTTGGATTTTTTCTATTAGTTCGGGTAGTTTATTTTTATTTTTTCCTGATTTTATCCAGTTTAATATTTCGGGGTATCCGATTATTCCTTTATTTATTAGGAAGTCTTCCCAGTTAGTTCCTTCTATGTCTTTGTTTTGTGTTTGGGAAGTTTTTATGAGTTGTTCTACTTCTTCTATCCATCCGTCTTTTTCGATCATTTGAATGGTTCTTTGTTTGATGTTTTTTTTTAGTTCTTCTGGTTCTGGTTGGATGTAAGTTATTAGTGCATTAAATTCCGGTTTTAGTTTAGGTTTGAAGTTGGAAGGTTTTTGTCCTGTTTGGATCCATATTTCTAGTGCGCGGTTTACTCTATAGGTATCGTTGGGGTGTAGTTGTTTAGTTCTTTCGGGGTCTATTTTTTGTAGTAGGTTCCAGCGTTCTTGTTTATTGAGTTTATTTAGGTCGATTTCGTTGATTGGTTGGTTTGTTTTCTGAGTTTTGAAGGTTGTGGGTGGGAACAGTAGAGATTTGATATAGAAAAGTGATCCTCCGACGATTATTGGTATTTTTCCGCGTTTTGAAATATCTCTGATACATTTTATGGCTAATTTGTGGTATTTGATTACGCTTAGGTCTTGTGGTTTATTTAGGATATTGAATAGGTGGTGTTTATAGGGGGCGTGGTTTAAATCTGGTTTTGCGGTTCCTATTGATAGAGGGGTATAGAACTGGCCTATGTCGGCGTTTATGATTTCGCATGGATGATTTTCTGCTATCAATTCGGACAGTTGGGTTTTACCTGAGGCGGTTGGGCCTGTGATTATTAGTGTTTTGGGTTTTGTCATGTTGGTGCGGTTATATTCTTTTTGATTGTGAGGTTGGGTTGGGTGA
>CAZSLQ010000018.1:0-249 GCA_964607885.1 uncultured Pseudomonadota bacterium | reverse complement strand
TTTGTTTGAATGGGCAACGTAGGTCTTGGATAACTTTTTCTCGGCTTATATTTTTGGATGACTGGATTTCTTGGGCTATTAGGTCTTCGATGTTTTGTAGTAGGGTTCGTTCTCCGAATGAGAGGTCTTTTTGTTGGGATATGTGCATTAGGTCTCTGTATATTTTTATTATATCGAGTAATTTTCCGCTGATGATTTTTAGTTGATATTCTTTATGTCTACGGTTCCAGCCGCTGGGAGTAAAGTCTA
>CAZSLQ010000017.1:18345-19630 GCA_964607885.1 uncultured Pseudomonadota bacterium | reverse complement strand
GGAGGACATGTTTACCCTTTAATTTTTAATTTTGTTAATCAAGAACAAAAACAAGATCGCTTTAACAATAAAATCACCGATAAAAAATGGATAAAACCCAAGCGCCAAAACTTTACCCGACGGCACAAATAATGATAATTGAAATAATCCGGGTGCATAATACAAAATACAGCAAAACCAGTATTCAAGCAATAACCAAAAATTGGACCTCTTAACTGCTTTTTTAAAAATCACCATACAAAACATGGCGATAAAAAAACCGGATAAATAACCCCCAGTTGGCCCAATAAGATGCCCTATGCCTGATCCAAATCTTGAAAAAAATGGTGCGCCCAAAACACCTTGAAAAATATATGCGAAATAAGCCCATAAAGCTAAATATTCAAAAGTAAAAGCACAAAACAAAAACATTACAGATTGCAATGTTATGGGCACAAGATTAAAGGGTAAAGGGATACAATATTGAGAACAGATCGCGTAAAACCATGATAGACCAATACAAAAAAGAACACTCCTCAAAAGTGATTTTTCCGGCCATTTTTTGATACCTGATAACAAATTACTCTGGTTTAAAACAAATCTCATAAGTGCCTTTCTTTTTTTGGAGCAGCCTAGCAAAAGCAATATATTAATGCAAATGGGAAACAATTGTTTCCCAAAAACCAATCACCGCTTTACAAAAAGCCTTATAGCTTTTAAAATTGTCATATCTGGTTAAAAATCACAAACAGTTCGTATTATTAAGGAGCTTTATGGAATTACTGAGCTATCTGCTAATGTTCAGCGGCATATCTGCGTTGGGAATTTTACTTACTAGTGTTATTTATTTTAAGATAACGTCTTTCAGAAACGATGATAAAAAATCTGCACATATTGCAGATTTGATACGTCTCGGAGCAATGACATTCCTGCGTAAGGAGTATTCCGTACTGGCTTTTGTAATCGGCATAGTATTCATGCTTTTACTTTTTGTATTCGGTGCAGTTTCAGCAATAACATATGTTTGCGGCGCACTTTCTTCAATGCTAGCAGGCTATGTTGGGATGAAAGCTGCAACAAAAGCTAATGAGCTAACAACATTAAAAGCAAAAAACGAAGGTGAAAAATCGGCATTTTTTACAGCCCTTCTTGGTGGATCGGTAATGGGATTTGTGGTTGCCAGCCTTGGGTTGCTCGGGCTCGGCATAATTTTTTATCTGTTTGCCAATAATCCAAATTACGACTTTATTAACATCATTATCTGCTTTGGCTTCGGAGCAAGCTCTATAGCATTTTTCGCTCGCGT
>CAZSLQ010000017.1:15162-18335 GCA_964607885.1 uncultured Pseudomonadota bacterium | reverse complement strand
TGACGTGGGAGCTGACCTGGTAGGAAAAGTTGAACTGGATATTCCTGAAGACGATCCTAGAAACCCAGCCGTTATTGCAGATAATGTAGGAGATTGTGTGGGGGACACGGCAGGTATGGGTGCAGACATTTATGAATCTTATGTTGGTTCGGTGGTTGGTGCAATCCCTCTTGCGGCAAGCCTTTACTCCAACGATATCAGATATATCGCTTTGCCTATAGCACTTTGTGCAATTGGGCTATTATCATCTATAGCAGGACTTTGCTCCGCATTTCTATTTAGAAATTCTAAATTAAATTTAATTTTGCATAAGGCAACTTACGTTGCAATAGCAGTTTTTATTGCGGGGGCATACGCATATTTATCTTTAATGGATTTAAACATGCGCTTATTCGGTTCAATATGCCTTGGAGCGCTTTCCGGTGTGATTATTGGACTTGTCACCGACTATTATACAAGTGGAAATCCAATTAAAAAGTTGGCTGAAGCTTCGCAATCCGGTGCAGGTACAAACTTAATTTATGGTTTGGCAATAGGTTTTGAATCTGTAGTTGTCCCAGTCTGTTCAATAGCAGTTATTGTCTACATATCTTACTTCAAGTTCGGTGGTTTATTCGGAGTAGCTTTAGCTGCAGTGTCTATGCTTGCAACCGTAGGAATTACAATGTCCGTTGATGCTTACGGCCCAATTGCAGACAACGCAGGCGGAATAGCTGAGATGTCAGGCTTTGGCCCAGAAACTCGTAAGATTACCGACAAACTGGACTCTCTTGGTAACATGACCGCAGCACTTGGCAAAGGATTTGCAATCGGCTCGGCAGCATTTGCAGCGCTGGCTCTTTTTGCAGCATACTGTCAAGAGGCGCATATTCCTCAGCTTGATCTTATTAACCCTATTGTTATAACAGGTCTTTTGATGGGCGGCTGTCTTCCATTTTTAATTTCGGCATTCACTATGAAAGCTGTTGGAAAAGCTGCATGGAAAATGGTTGAGGAGGTCCGTCGTCAGTTTAAAGAGATTACAGGCCTAATGGAAGGCACAGCTGAAGCGGATTATTCACGATGCATTGAGATAAGCACAAAGGCTGCTCTATATGAAATGATTCTCCCGGGTATCATTATTCTAACAGCCCCTGTTGCAATTCGCTTTGGATTTGGAGTACAGGGCAAATTGGCTCTTGGCGGATTTTTAGCCGGAGCAACACTTTCGGGCATTGTTCTTGCTTTGACAATGGCAAATGCCGGTGGCGCATGGGATAATGCAAAGAAATACATTGAAGCCGGAAATTTTGGTGGTAAAAAATCTTCCGCTCATAAAGCAGCAGTTGTTGGTGATACTGTTGGTGATCCATTTAAAGACACATCAGGACCATCTCTGAACATCCTGATTAAGCTTATGTCGATTTTATCTCTTCTTTTGGCAACACTGTAAAATTAATTACCTAAAATACGAAGGGGCCGGGTTTTTACTCGGTCCTTTTTACTTTAAAAAAACTTTTGTTTTATAATATTTAAAATCTGAACACTCTTTTTGTATGCTTTAAAATAAAACGGCTTGGGTGCAACTATTGCAGGATGTAAATCAACAATCACCCTGTGAATATCTCTAAAACTCTCTCCCGTTTTAAATCCGTCATCAAACTCTTTTTCAATAATTTTACCGAGATTATTCAGTTTTTTATTGTAAAAAACCCCATCCCACTTATTTAAATAATTTTTTAAATCTTTATTAAATTGCGAGTAGTTTGTCTTTCTCACATTAAGATTAGCATGTGGGTAGTGCTCTATAAAAGATTCCGGACTATCAACACACTCATAGCCTACATGCCACATCTTTAAGCACAAGTCTCCGTCACCATTGTAAAAAAAGAAAGAATCCTCATCAATATAATCAACATCTTTCAATGCCTGATTTAAATACAAGCCGTGATTCACATACATCTTTTCGCCCAGGGTACACCCCACGTGGTATTTTTCTTGCACAGACCAGTCACGCCAGTAAAAAGCCATGGCCCCAGCTTTTTTACCCTCTGTAAGATTACGTTCGAATAAATTAACTCCATTAACAATGGCCCCTGGCACAACCAAGCAATCATCGCTAAGCATGCAGACATATTTACCTTGCGCACATTTAAAGGCAAGGTTCATGAAGTACCCCCAAGACCGACGCTCAATCTTCTTTCCCAGCCATTGGCCACGGTTGTGTTGCACAATGGTTATTATGTCTTTCTGTTCGCAAAGCCACTGTAAGGTTCCGTCATCAGAACCACCATCAACAACAATAATTTCATGGGACAAATTCTGAACTTCTCTACGAATACTATCAATTGTAAGCTTTATAAAGTTTAATCGATTATATGAACCCAAAACAACAGAAACTTGCAAAAATTTGCTCATACAAACCCCTAACACCCTTTACTTTTATTTTAAAAAAATGCTTATTACAAAATATCTTCCGCAAGCTAACATATACCTTTTTGGATCCAGAGCTAGAAAAGACAATACACCCCAATCTGATATCGATATTGCCATAGAGAATAAAACCAAAATCGATTCTTCTATTTTGAGCAACATAAGAGAAGAGATCGAAGAAAGCACCATCCCCTTTACCGTTGATATCGTAGATTTAAATGATGTTTCAAAAGAACTCAGAGAACAAATATTAAAGGATAAAATTCAATGGACAAGCTAGAAAGATTGCAAAGCAAATACAAAAAATCACTAGATGCCCTTCTTACTTTGAAGCAGGCAATCGACAATATGGGAAAAGTTGAAACAATAGCCAAGCTATCAAACGAATATACTGAAAACATCTATACAACCTTTCGAGATTCACTGATTCAACGTTTTGAATACACATTTGACGTAGCATGGAAATATGTCAACGAATATCTAGAATCCGAAGGCAAGAAAGCAGAAATAAAGACACCTAAAAACACATTTCGCGAATGTTTGAAGGCAAATTTGTTGTCAGACAATGAGGTCCGACTTGCGCTTCAAATGGTTGATCACAGAAATCTTACAACACATGGGTACGATGAACCATTAATCGAAAGTATCGTCAAGCAAGTTCCGGAATATTATAAATTGTTAGAAAAAATTTTACAAAAGACAAAAAAATAAACGCTAAAACTTAAGGGGCAAGAAATCTTGCCCCTTAAAATATTTCTTAT
>CAZSLQ010000017.1:5039-15135 GCA_964607885.1 uncultured Pseudomonadota bacterium | reverse complement strand
AAAGTAATAACAAACAATCTAACGCCTGTTATGTGAAAAGTAATCTCTTGCAAGATAAGATGCAGTGTGATTGAATAGATTATATTCAAATCTCTTACCGCCAAGCCTCTCCAGGGCATCATCTAAAACAGCTTCAGAAAGAAACCTAAATGTAAGGGCCTTAATAACCCTCGTGACTTTATCACGATCTTTTAAGAAAGCATGACATTGCTTCTTAAATTCATCACTGTAGCATAGATCAGCAATTTCATGCGCACTGTTCGTCAATAAATCAACAAACGCGGTTGTTTCTTTGTCCATCTCCCCGCATGCTTTCATAAGATCCGACGAATCTTCCTGAAAATCTCTGCACTTTTCAAGAATCTCTGTGATTTTCCTTTTAGTAGCTTTTGATAACTCCAAAAGTTTATCCTTTAATGCATGATTTATAGGGGAATTAAAAAATCCATTTTTCAGTGGATACCAAAAATCATCTTTTCCATATATCTCGAATAGAACCTCCAGTACACCCTGTAGATCAGCAAGGAACTCCTGGGAATAATAGTCCTCAATTTTCACATTACTGCGTATGTTTTTTGCAAGTAAAACCAATGTCTCTTCTTTAACACAGAACCACAACTCGTCAGGCATATTTTTAAATTTCTCAATGGTTGCCTTTGCGTCAAACTTACCTGCCAGGAGAGAGTCTAGTGTCTCTTGAGATGTTTTCTTAATAAAATCTTCAGCCTTTTGCTGATTTTTATAAAATGCATTCCACTGATCTTGAACCTTATTTGCAAACTCTTTGTTTACCATCGCGCTTGAATAACTTGATGTAGCAAGGCATACCAAGAAAAACCCAATAACCACTCTCTTCATAAAAAACCCTTCTAAAAGTTGTTAGTAAAATTGCCTTACATTATATCAATAAGATCAGAATTTGAAAGGCTTCTTACTACTTTAAATCAAATTCAAACTCTATATTTTTGCTCTCTTGAGCGTTATAAAGTTGCAGTACAAATTTATCAAAACAATCGATATTTTCTTTTTTAGTGAAAAATACGGTATTTAATGTTGAGTTCGGAGTTAACTCAACAATTGAATCGTTGTTCAGTATTCGTTTTTCAAAATCTTGATCCAAACGTTTATTTGCTCTCACAGCCTGTTTCCAGACAATCCAAGAAGGAATTCCTGCAATAATAATAGGGAAAAGCCCCATTATTATTAACTCTGCTCCAATTACAAAAGCCAGAGAGGAATGAACCAGCCCATCAACCAAAAGATATGTTCCCACTCCAAGCGGCACGGCGGACAACAAAGTTCCGACAATAATACCCGGCGTAGCGTACCACTTTGTATTATAGTGTAAAGCCTTGGCAACATGAGCCCTAGGCGCAATTGGCTTATTAATATCTGCAGCATTCAATATAAAATTTTTGTCACTGTTATTCTCTAGGTATATCTGAACGGGTTGAAAACCGTGTTTAAGAATTTCTCGATCAAAGTAATATTTACAGTCTTTTTCATCAAGCAACACGGTAGAAACTTTGACATTATCTTTTTCAATACATTTGCTATTCGGTTCAAGAAATGGATGCGGTTTGTACTTTGCACATCCGACCAGTAAAAGTCCTAAAAAAATAGAAAAAATCCCCAACAGCAATCTTTGAATTTGCATACTTTTGCCCCCATATAAAGCCCCTAAACGACAACCCTCATCCATCATAGAATAATGAAATAATCAAATATCACAAATGCATGCTGGTTTAGAGGCTAAAAGATGAGAGTTGAAGCTGAAAATATTCAATTTGATATTAAAAAATACCTACCAATTCTACCTAACCCTATTCCGACTTTTATGCATTACATATGAACGTAAATTTCTTCGCTACTCCAGCAGCGTCTAATCGGACCAAACTCATCAATTATTTTGTTCATTTCTTCAATATATTTTTCGGAAGTATAATTTTGCACCAGATTATGCCCTTTTTCGATGAGCTTTTCTCTGAGGGCTTGATCTGCGTATAAATTTTTGACCGCCAACGCCAACTCATTCTCATTGCGGGGATCAAACAAAAGTGTAGCATCGTTGAGTTGCAACTCTGCACCGGCAACCCTTGCAGCAATTACCGGACAACCTAAGGCAAAAGCTTCAAGCGGCGGAATGTTATCAGGACCAAAAAATGATGGGTATATTAAAGCAAAGGCATTTCGATAGAGCGTCACCAAAACATCAATCGAAACAAAATTTAAGAAGTAAGTCTGTTCAGATAAACCCAACTCTTGCGCCCTCTGTTTGACATAACTTAAATTCCCCTTGTCTGATCCGGTAAAAATAACATCAAAATCCAGATTATATTTTTCTTTTAAAATTTTTAACGCCAATAAAATTAAGATGTGATTTTTATGTGGCCAAAATTGAGCCGGATAAAATAAAAATGGCTTATTAATTTTGTATAAACTCAAATCAACAGGATTAATATCTTTATCATATACAAATCCAGGAACAGGTAACGGAATTGTTTTAACACGATTTTCGGGTATAGAGTAAAAATCAACTACCTCTTTCTTGCCTTCCTGGTTTCCAATCACAACATAAGCAGCACGAGGTATTGCACAATTATAACGTTCTTCGCGCTCTTGATAGGTCCATCCCGTAACGCTAACCTCTGGAAAATAACTCTGCAACCGATGTTGCAAATCCCAAACCGTATAAATATACGGAATACTCACAGGTTCAAACGCCGGAGTCGCAAACCACATCAACTCAATCTTATTATCTAAAACAGCTTTATTCAAAGCATTGCCAAATTTTTTCTCAAGCCCGATTCGTTTTAGCTTTCTTGGGATTTTCAATAATAATTTCTTAAAAATATTTTCATCAGGCTCAGGCATAAACCTTTGTAATTTAATAAATTTAATTAATTGATTCCCACACTCTTCCGCATAATCATTTGAAAAAACAAAAAACTCATGCTGCCCTGTGTAATTTTTCAAAGCATTTAAAATACTCTGTTGGAAATTAAAAGCGCCCCCTGCTGCCGCATCAGATTTTATATACTTGCCTAGATAAACCCCTACTCGCATCAACGTTTCCTAGAGACAAAACATACACCCCATGTTTTTTCGCTTGGTTGACCACCGGTCATCCATTCTTGAACACTTAGCAGATCAAAGCCAGCAGATCCAAGCAAATGCTCAAGTTCAGGCGTAAAGAAATATCGCATACTGTGAATTTCTTTAAATTCGTTAATCTGCTTGCTTTTTTTATGCTGAACAAAAACATCAAAATGAATGTCCACGGTGTTTGCATTAAAGTTATTTTTTGGTTCTGAAACACGTGTTATAAAATAATCATCAGATTCAACACGTCGTACTCTAACCTGTGGCAGATTAGTCAAAACAGCCGGACCATACCAGCAATCAAAAATAAGCAAGCCTCCTACATTTAAATGCTTATCTGCAGTCTCAAGTGCCGTAATTAAATCTTGGTTCTTTGTTTGATAACTAAACACATGATATAAAGAAATTGCCACATCAAATTTTTTATTTAAGCTAACCGTTCTTAGATCCCCGTATGCAAAAGCAACTTTGCCCTTTAAATTAGGTGTTTTTTCAAGTCGCAAGTTAGCCTTCTCAACCATTTTCTCGCTTATATCTACTCCGTAAACCTCATAACCTTTTTCCGCCATCAGCAATGCATGAATGCCCGTACCACACCCCATTTCAAAAATGGTTTTTGCTTTAGGTAAGTACTCCTTTATTAAAGAATTAATATAGTTTGATTCACCCTGATAATCTTTATCATGATAAATCAGATCGTAAAACTCGGCGTAGTTATCAAAAATGTTCATCTGACTTTGCTCGATGTACTTCATAAAATTTCTCTTACATCTTTTACAACTTGTTCCATCTCTTGCTGTGTTAAACCAAGCCCACTTGGCACATAAAAACCTCTCCGAGCAAGCCGCTGTGCCACCGGATATTTTTCATCTTTATTAACCAATCCCATTTTCTTCAAAACCGGTTGCTCATGCATACACCAAAAAAACGGCCTGCATCCAACATTTTTCTCAGCTAATTTTTGAATTGCTTGTTGAGCGTCAAACGGAACCTCGTCGTTCAGCACAATTCCAAACACCCAGTAAATATTTTTTGCATAATCAGTTTCTTGTAGTGGCAACTGAATATTCTCAAGATCTTTTAACTTTTCTGTATAAAATTTCCCGATCGCACGTTTTTTCTGCACAAATTCATCCAAACGCTCTAATTGTGCCAACCCGATAGCTGCTTGAAAATTTGTCATCCTAAAATTAAACCCGAGCTCATCGTGGATGAATCTGCGCTCAGGTTTGAAGCAAAGATTTTTCAGCGACCTGCAATAATCCGCGATCCCTTTATCATCAGTAACAATCATGCCACCTTCGCCGGTTGTCACATGCTTGTTGGGATAAAAACTAAATGTACTTATGTCTCCCAAACTACCGCAAGGTCGTCCTTTATAAGTTTGTCCGTGCATCTCTGCAGCATCTTCAATAATTTTTAAGTTATATTTTTTGGTTAACTCAAAAACCGGATCCATATCTGTAGGCAAACCATATATATGCACAACCATAATTGCTTTTGTCTTAGGCGTAATTTTCTCTTCAATCTTGGTTACATCCATATTCCATGTCTGTGGGTCACTATCAACAAAAACAGGAATTAATCCTGCACGAATAATTGCGGCCACACATGAGATTATGGTAAATGTTGGCATTATAACTTCGCTTCCGGCAGGAAGCTTAAGCGCAAGCATTGCAACATCAATGGCAACCGAGCCGTTACAAACGGCTATGCCGTATTTTCGCCCAACCTTAGTTGAAAATTTTTCTTCAAATTGATTTATAAACGGACCTTCAGAAGAGATCCAGCCGGTATCAATACATTCATTTAGATACTTTTTTTCGTTTCCATTCAACAGAGGTCGATTAACGGGAATAAATTGGTTATTCATGTGACTCGCTTCAAAATTTTCACTTAACAATAATTTCTGAAATTTTCACTCCCTCAAAACGCGTTTTATCCTGATCGCCGGCATATGGACCCTGTTTCACTTCAAACATTTCAACATCTTGCAAAACTTCAAAACCATGCCCACCACCTGCAAGCAGAATAACATCCCCGGCTCTTAGCACAGTGCTTTGTAAATATTTTTTCGCATCACTATAAAAATCAACGCGCAACTCACCACTTTTAATAAACAATACCTCTTTGGTGTATAAAACTTCCCTTGAAACTGGGTTATGAACATGTGGGGGAATTTCTTTTCCCTTGGGGTGGCTCATATATGCTAGCTGTTGGGAAAAATCGTTAGGGGTAAAAAAAGATACTCCATCTTTTTTAAAATTATTTCTGACTATAATTGCAAGGATTTGTTGATTATAGATTATTTGTTCAATCATAAAATTAATCCATGTAATTATGTTGTGTTATATGTTTGTATAATTTTTTATCAAAAAGCACTCTAGAAACATGTTGCAATAAATAGCTAGCCCAAGCCTTTTCTATTTTAAGAAAATAATCAATATTAATTTTGCCCAAAGTATTTTTTTTCTGGCTAAATAACCTGTTTTTTAAAATAAGCTTGTTCACATTTATAAGCATACTTAAAGCCTCTTTATACAACAAAGTAGCCGCTTTAAATTTTGAATATTTATTAAAATCATTAAATGATTTTTCAACAGCAAATCTTTGATATCTATCAATAAAATACTCTAAAGAAATTCTCGAAGAAGCTACTTTATGATAAACGTATGCGGTAGGAAGATAAACCACGTCATAACCGGAATCTCTTACTGAATCAGCCATCAAACATTCGCCAATACCTGATAGGTGTTTTAATTTTTTGGGAAATGTATCAGGAGGACTTCCCCCTATCCTTTTTGCCAAATCTGTTCTTATGGAGAAATTACAACCAACAACATATTCATTTTTAAGAGTTTTTCTTTCATCACCATAATCTAAAAGTGCAAAAATGGGATGTACTTTTTCAGACCCGTAATCATAAATCCATTGCGGAGGAACGCTCTCCCAATTTGGTAAAATTTTCCCTCCAACTATTCCTGTTTGCTGGTTTTCACAAAATTCACACAATATATTTTCAAGCCATTTTTCATGAGCAATAATATCATCATCTCCAAATACTATAATATCACCGCCAGCCTCCAAGATCCCCCTATTTCGCGCATAATGCAGCCCCTGTCTTTTTTCAAAAATATATTTCCAATTCCCAGAATATTTACTAAGAATTGAATCAACTACAAACGCTGTATTATCAGAAGAGTTATTATCAACAACAAGAATCTCGTACAAATCTTTATCAAGTGACTGATTAACAAAAGATTTTAATGATTCTTGTAAATCTTGCACGCGATTATACGTTGGAACAACCAATGAAATTCTTATCACATTCCCTCTCCCTGATAAATCTTTTTTGGTGCCATGCCCAAGCATGTTTAATCATAATATCAAGCTTGTCATATTTTGGAACCCACCCCAACACACGATTTGCCTTTGATGCATCCGCAACGAGTGTAGGAGGATCCCCTGGGCGCCTGGCAACAGTTTTTGTTGCAATATTTTTTCCCGTTATACTTTGCACCGCAGCTATAACATCTTTAACTGAGAAACCTTTCCCGATCCCCAAATTTAAATAATCACTCTGATATTTTTCATCAAGATAATGTAATGCGCAAAGATGTGCTTGCGCAATATCACTTACATGAAGATAATCACGCACACACGTTCCATCCGAAGTATCATAATCAGATCCAAAAATGGTCATACACGAACGCTTCCCCAGCGCTACATCCAAAACCAAAGGGATTAGGTGATATTCAGGATCATGATCTTCTCCAATCTCACAGTCCAAATCGCAGCCTGCAGCATTAAAATAACGAAAAATTACATGTTTTATTCCATAGGCACTATCATAGTCTTTTAAAATTTTTTCGATCATTAATTTGCTCATACCATAAGGATTAATTGGTTGCTGAATTGTATCTTCTGATATGGTAGACGCTGCAGAAATCCCATATGTTGCACACGTTGAAGAAAAAACAATTTTTTTTACCCCGGACTCTTTCATTACATTTAGCAACGAAATTGTTCCAGCAACATTATTTTCATAATATTTAGCTGGATTTATCACAGACTCACCAACATATCCAAATGCCGCAAAATGAAAAACTGCTTGCGGATTATAGAGTTCAAAAACTTCTTTCAAACGTTCCCCATCACGAATATCACCATATTCGAATGGACCCCAACGAACAAAATCTTTATGCCCCATTACTAAATTATCATATACAATCGGCATAAGCCCAGCCAACGCCAGTGCCTTGCAAGCATGGGACCCGATATACCCCGCACCCCCAGTAACAAGTACTACCCCTTTTTCATTCATTTATTTTCTCCATTTTTATCTTAAAAACCTGCATATTGGGCAATATTTTTAGACAATTTGAAACAGGAGAAACCTGCTCTTTTATAACCCTTTTTACACCATCTGCCCAACCTGTGTCATGAAAAGCAACAATAGATCCAGGCTTCATGAGAGGTCTATACAACTCCCAATCTCTTTTACAGGACTCATAAGAATGGTCTCCATCTATAAACAAAAAATCAATAACTTTCTCTTTTTTTTCTAAATCTTTAATTACAATATCGCTCCAACCTCTCAATGGAACAATTACCTTGCGATATTTTTTTACATTATTTAGAAATTCGTTAAAGGTATCGCGTTCGCCATCGGGCATTGTTTGATTTTGCCACGTATCAATGCAGTATAAAACGCCATCGGTTCGTTCAAGCGCACTTGCAATAAAGCAACTGCTTGCTCCCAAATATGAACCTATTTCAACTGCAACAGGAGGCTCTTTTTTTGTAATATTTTTTACCACAGAATGTAGAACAATTTTTTCTTGATCAGATAGATGAGTAAATATAGAAGACTCCTCCCTCAAAGACTCTTTACGAAAATACAAACTACATTTTAATTCACTTATAGTTCTTTTTGTTTTCGCCCAAACATATTTCAATCTGTTTTTAATGGGCTTCATTACACATTTCAATCCACAAAAAATAATAGCTCTTTTCACAGGCTCTATAAAAAATAAATTTTTATAATAACATAGTGTATACTTACACAGCGTCTTATCATTCCAAAAATTTTTCAATAAAATCATTTTCAAATCTTTTGGGGTCAAGCAATCATCAACCCCCAATTCATTAAGCACAAATTTACTTTGCTCATCACTTATTTTCTTAATTGGACCAGTATTAAAGATATTGTAAAACTTTCTACCCATCTCCCAGTCTAAAATAGTATAGGTATGTGGAACATTTGGATCATTTCCGTGATTAACTCGTACAGCAGGACTTCCAATCAAAAAAAATGGAATTCCGAGTTCAACAGCATAAAATGCATATGAGCCAGGTTCATTGGATATTGCATAATTGTGTTCACTTAATATGGAATAAAAATTTTTAGCAAATCCAGGATTTCCATAATCAGACCCGGCCGTAACAACCTCAAATCCATATTTCTTGTATAAAACATCCAGGCCTTTTACAAAATCATGCCAATGCAAACAAATTGTAATGGGGTGATAGTCCAGTGGCAACTTAATAATTTCTCCACAGAAATCATCAATTTTATAATCTGCTTTAATTAGATCAGTAGAATGGGATGGAAAAA
The DNA here is from genome assembly GCA_964607885.1 of uncultured Pseudomonadota bacterium. Classification (GTDB taxonomy): domain Bacteria; phylum Babelota; class Babeliae; order Babelales; family RVW-14; genus JBAZAX01. The sequence goes on along the minus strand of CAZSLQ010000017.1, from coordinate 6,416 downwards.
CAACTGAACCTTGAGCATTTAATGATTTTTGAATTTTATTTTTTCTTCTATAGTGAACAAATAAAGAACCACATATAACTGAAGGAATTGAAGATACCTCCAGCCACCTTTGCAATCGCATTTTATTCGTCACAAGCATCAATCGTTTTGATGTTTTCAAGTCAGTTAAAATTGGCTCTTTACTAATAATATAAATTCCATGTTCATAGTGACATGAAAGCGGTAGATAATAAGGATACCCACAATAATCTCTAAGAAGAGTATTCAATCCATATACAGATTCTTCGCTATTTTTAAACACAGCAACCTCGGCAAGAATCTTTGATAACTAACGCATACAACTAAACATCTTATACTTAAATTCAGCAATCTTCCAGTCCTCAAGGGTATCGATATCCTGAACTTCCGACTCAGGAATAATTAATGGAATAGTATTTTCCGCATAAAGTTTTTTTTGGGTTAGCAAACTTTGTGTTTTCATACAATAAAATTGCCCCGCATCATGATAAGCTGGGATTAAATCTTGAGATCGCTTACTGTAATTTTCTGGAAAAAACATTTTTATTTGCCCATTTTCTATTTTTACTGCCCTTTGAATTGGGTAGTTAAATTTAGTTATCGGAATCACGGAATCTGCCCCTGTTTTCTGTAAAAGATCAAAACCTTGAATTAATCTTGCTGCTGTGACAAATGGCGCAGTTGCAAGAATGCAGCAAAAACACTCAAACTCTTTACCACTTTTTGCGTATTCTAAAATTACCTCTTCGATAACGTCAGCAAGGCCAGCATAATCATCCGCTGTTTTTTCAGATCTCAAAAATGGAACGGATGCCCCGCTTTTCTGCGAAACCTGAGCAATTTCTCGGTCATCAGTTGAAACCATAACCTCATCAAATAGCCCTGATTTAAATGCCGCATCGATGGAGTATTTTATTATAGGTTGATTTACAAAAAATTTGATATTTTTTCGAGGAATTCTTTTACTTCCGCCTCGCCCAGGAATAATTGCAAGAACCTTACTCATACAATCTCCAGTTTATACTCTGTTGAAAGAAGACTAAAAAATAAAGAGTCGTGCCACACACCGTCATGCCAGTAATTTTCTCTAAATCTTCCATCCATCTTAAATTTAATTTTTTTAAAAAATGCAATCTTTTTTTTATCAAAATCATAAACCTCTGCCCACAATCTATGTAAATTTAATTCTTCAAAAGCATATTTCATCATCACTTTAGCTGCATCAATTGCAAGCTTATCATCTATGTATAAATTATCAGCCCCAATGTAAATCGAAAAATCAGCACTCCGGTTTACCCAATTTATGTAACATAAACCACAGGCACCCAAAAGTTTTCGTGTCTTAACTTCAATAATTGC
>CAZSLQ010000017.1:3938-5029 GCA_964607885.1 uncultured Pseudomonadota bacterium | reverse complement strand
TGAGGACGTTTACGGGCATTGTTATAACCATTTTGCTCTTGCTTATCCTCAGCATTGGAAAAAGCACAATACGGATTTTAAGAACATATTTATCATACCATTGCAACTGTTTATCAGAGCTTAATTCTCTATATTCTCTAAAATACTGTCTTAATTCTGGCCTGTTTCGCCAATCCATTAAAACTGGTAAATCTGATTTTTCAATTGCTCGCAATCCAACAAATTTTCCGGATAACATATCAACCCAGTAAATCAGTCTGTTTAACACAATCCCCACGTTGCTTATTTTTTAATATTTTTTTATCAACAACAATACCTACTTGATAAGGAAAGAATGCATCTGATGGTGCCGGCCGTAAAAATTCAATATCACCTTCTTTAACAATTTCACCTGCTTTTATATCACGCTTTAACCTTATACTGCGACGTTGAACTATAACAGTATCCTTTTCATTTTCTTCGACCCTTTTAATTCCGTCACCTAGTGCAGCTTCCAATTCTCGGCTTCTATCTACCATCTCTTTCCATGTCCTAGGATTTAATGCAAACTCATGATCTGGGCCAATTCTTGAGTTATTATCTGTAAAATGCTTTTCAACAGCTCTAGCGCCAAATGCAATTGCCCCCAAAACTGCCACATGCCCTGGCGTATGATCAGATAAACCCAAAACCATCTCTGGATATTTTTCAGAGTAAGTTCTTAAAACATTTAAATTTACATATTTAAAATTTTCAAGTGATGCAGTGTAATTTGTATTACACTGCATTAAAATAATTTGATTATTATAAGCTAAAAAAGCATCAACGGCCTGCTGCACATCTTGCATAGATGAAGCACCCGTCGCGATAAATGTAGGTTTATTTTTTTTTGCGATAAGCTCAATTAAGCCAGTCCAAGTTATATCTCCAGATCCAATTTTAAAAGCAGAGCTACATTTATCCCACAAATTTACAGCCTCTTCATCATAAGGAGCTGTGAAAATATCAATATTTGCATTTTTTGCTGTTTTAACCAGCTCTTCTGTCCAACTTCTATTGCATTCATACTGCTTATAAATCTCAAAAACGGGTTTACCCCACTTTGCCTGATG
>CAZSLQ010000017.1:0-3928 GCA_964607885.1 uncultured Pseudomonadota bacterium | reverse complement strand
TTTTTAAATCCATAATCACTTACAATTTTGGATGCTAGGAAATGTTGAAATTTTACCGCATCTGCCCCTGCTTGTTTTGCAAGAAAAATCAAATCTTTAGCTCGTTGCAAATCCCCATCATGATTAGCAGCAATATCAGCAATAAAATAAGTAGGAGAATTAAGTGAAATTTCTCGTTTATTAATAAATATCTTAGATAAATATTTCATAAGAATCTTTCCTTATATTCTGTGATAAGATTATCTGCAACCATTTTCATTGTTGGTAGTTTATATTTCAAAATTTTTTCAGCTTTAGAAACATCAAGCCCTAGACTTTCTGCCCTTGCAGCATTCTTCAATTCAAGAACACTTGAATCTATGAATTTTTTTTCAACATCAAAACCAAGCTGCTTAGCTAAATATTTTATAAAATCTTTTTTACTAAAAACATCACGTGCCGCAAAATTAAGAAGTCCCGTTGGCCTTATAGTAGATATTTTATCAAAAAATATATTTGCAAACGTTGTTACATCAAAACTTGAAGTAAAAAAATCAGTAAAAAGTCTAATTTGATTATCTTTTCGTAAAGAGTCTAAAACCCACTCAACAAATGTGGGATTAGAAAGATCCCCCCTAAACCCAACAATATTGGTCCTTAAAATCAAAGCATTATCATATGTTAAAGCAAATTTTTCTGCTATATATTTTGTTCGAGCATATTCGTTTACTAAAGTAACGCGATCATTTTCTGTATGTTTCTTATTTTTATCACCTGTGAAATAATGATCGGTCGATATCTGAACAAAATAAGCATTTATATTCTCACACAATTTAGCAATAATGCTTACAGGTCTTGCATTAATCAAATATGCTTGAGATGGGTTCTCTTCACACGCATCTATATTTACTATCGCAACAGAATTAATAACAATTTCTGGTTTAAGATTTAAAATTATTTTTTTTAATTCGAAGTCATTCATTATATCAAAACAAAAATCTGCATTCTGAATAGCCATCCCATAAACTTCAAAATTTTTCAGTTTAGCAGCCTTTAAAAGAGCTTGTCCCAACATTCCAGAAGATCCCAAAATTAATACTTTGGTCAATTTTCTAATCTCCTTTACACAAAATGCAACTTGAATTAGATTTGCGAATTGCACTCATTACAACAGCCGGAACAAATAACTCCTGAACCATCTGTTGCATCTGCTCCACCGTTAGCCATTCATTATTATTTCCGCTGTGATACTCGAAGTCGTCCGTAACAGGAACTCCCCGTACCGGACTTTTACAATTCCCCAACGATGATTTAACGATATAATAGTTATCAAACTCTTCTGTGTTTCGGGCATCTTCTCTAGTAATCATTACCTCATGAATCTTTTCACCGGGACGAATTCCAACCTCAACCATTTTCAAATCAGGCGCTATTGCATAAGCTAGGTCAACAACACGCATGGAAGGAATTTTTTTAACAAAAAGTTCTCCGCCTTTCATGGTATCAAGCGCCATCAAAACCATATCAACTGCTTGCTCAAGCTTTAACCAAAAACGTGTCATCCTGAAATCTGTTATCGGAAGCTCTTTTGCACCTTTAGAAATTAACTCTTTAAAATATGGGATTACAGAACCGCGACTGCCTGCAACATTTCCATATCGCACAACACTAAAACGAGTATCGTGTGAACCTGAATAAACATTACCTGCAATAAAAAGTTTGTCGGAACAAAGTTTTGTAGCACCATACAGATTCACAGGAGCACACGCTTTGTCGGTGCTAAGTGCAATCACACGTTTTACATTGCGATCAATTGCAGCATCAATAACGTTTTGTGCACCGATAACATTTGTTTTGACAGCTTCAAAAGGATTGTACTCACATGAAGGAACCTGCTTTAAAGCCGCAGCGTGAATGACAACATCCACTCCATCAAATGCGCGGATGAGCCTGTCCTTGTCACGGACATCACCAACAAAAAAGCGCAAGCGCGACTCATTCTTGAACTCAGGTAGATTCGACATTTCAAACTGCTTAAACTCATCACGAGAAAGAACTGCAACTCGCTGAACCTCAGGATACTTTTGCAAAATCGTTTTTATAAACGCCTTACCAAACGACCCCGTCCCGCCGGTGACAAGAATAGATTTATATTTTAACATGTCATTACTCTCTCTTCTAAATGCGTTGGCTCAACAATATTGCCCTTAACAAGCTGGATCTGCCCATCTGCAATCTTGTAAACCATATCACACTTTTCAATTGTCGTCAGACGATGCGCAATAATAATTAAAGTCTTATCTTCGTTAATCTTGTAAATCTCATTCATTATAAGATCTTCGGTTTTACTATCAAGAGCAGAAGTAGCCTCATCAAGAACCAAAATCTCAGGATCACCATACAAAGCACGAGCTATCGCTATTCTCTGTTTTTGGCCTCCGCTTAATTTAACACCATACTCACCAACGCGCGCATTTAATCCGTCATGCACCATCAAAAAGTCATAGATATTTGCTTTTTTAAGAACGGTTATCAATCTTTGCTCATCATACTCACGCCCAAAAACAACATTGTCAGCAATAGTTCCATCAAACAGATAAATTTGCTGAGGAATATAACCAATTTTAAATCGCCAGCTTTGTATATTGCTTTGATTTAACTCTCTCCCATCTATTAAAATTTTACCTTCATTAAATTTTAACACCCCCATTAACAGGTCTGCCAGAGTACTTTTGCCTGCTCCGCTAGGACCAACCAACCCAACCCTGGACCCTTTATTTATAGTCAAACTAATTTTATTTAAAATCACATGAGATTCTTTGTAGTAAAATGTCAGATCTTTTAATTGAATATTTTGATTAAAAACAATTTTTCCAGAACCAATCTGCTCTGTTGATATCTGTAAATAATCATACAGAAGCCCAACTGCAGCCTTGTTAAAAACTATCTGATTGTAGCTGGTAAGCATCTTATTAACTGAAGGTAAAAAACGGTAAAAAGCAAGTGCATAAATTGAAACAATTGGAACTACATATGCAGGATCTCTGTAATAAAAAACCACATAAAGAATCATCCCAACAAGTAGCAAAAAGCCTACCGTTTCTAAAACAAATCTAGGCAAGGACTGTAAAACGTTGTTAAAAATTCCGGCATTTGAAATCCCAAGATTGGCAGAATCAAATCTATTCATAAAAGCAACATCGTTACCATGTATCTTAATTAACTTAAAATTACAAAAAACTTCTGAAAAAACTTTACCCTGTATCACCGAATATTTCTGATTTTGTTTTCCCGCTTCTGCAAGTTTTTGCGAAAAAAGTTTTATAACTATAAAAACCAGTAGGCTCAGAAAAGCAGTCAGATACAAAGTCATTTTAAAGTTAACCCATAGAAGAGTCACATAAATTCCTAAAAAAATGAGCAGCTCGGAGCAGATATTTATAAAGCCTAAGCAGACTTGCGAAAATGCTCCTGTATAACTAAAAATTGCCTGTGCAAGCTCATTAGAATTTTTTAAAACAAATGTACTGTAATCAAAATTTAAAAATTCTAGAAATCCTCTCAAGGCAAGATTTCTTCCCTTGCCATAAGAGATCTTACTTGTTGCAAAAATGTGAAAAATATTTAGTCCGGCACGCACAAAATATAAAATAATAACGGAAATACCCAGAATAATAGTAAACTGAAAAGTGGAGCTACAACCTAGTACCGAGTATAAAAAAGCATAGTATCTTGTTTTTTCTACTAACCCTAAGTTAGTCACAGTGGAGATAAAAAACATCACGGCACTCATGCTAACACTCTCAAAAACAGAAACAATACATGATGAGATTAATAAAAGGGCAAAAATATTTTTATCCCGTTTACTAAGTAATGATAAAACCTGCTTTGCAAAACTCATTGTCCCCTCGTTTAAAAAATTCAATAACTTTTTCAACTTTTGCAATAC
>CAZSLQ010000016.1:17557-21558 GCA_964607885.1 uncultured Pseudomonadota bacterium | reverse complement strand
GTTTTAAGTGATAATAAAAACAGAACCGTTTCAGCTTTGCGTCACCTTTTTACAAAGGTAGGCGGAACACTAGCTGAAAATGGAGCAGTCGCCTGGATGTTTGAGTACAAGGGTGTTATAAGGGCCACAGGTAGCATGGGCGAGGATGAAGTTGTTGAAAAGTTGCTAGATTATGATGTTGATGATGTTACGCTGGATGATGGTGTTTTTTCGATAACATGTAAAAAGCAGAGTCTTGATTCTGTTAGGAAGGCCGTAGAAGTGCTGGGGTTAAAAGTTGAGTCGGCACAGCTTGAATGGGTGGCCAAGACCCCTGTAGAGCTTGAAAATAAATCACATGAAGATTCAGTGATTAAATTTTTAGAAGAGATTGAGGATCTTGATGATGTGCAGAATGTTTATGCAAATATTGGTGGCTAACTATAAGGAGAGTTAAGTGCTACAAAGTATGACCGGATATTCAAATGGAACGGTTATTCTACATACGCGAGATGGAGAATTTGCGGTTGAACTTGAATTAAAAACAATCAACTCACGATATTTTGAAGCATTGTGTAGGCTTCCTGCCTCGTTTAGTTTCTTGGAGCTTAAAATTGCTAATTTGTTACAAGAAAAGTTAATTCGTGGTCGTGCATATGTGACTGTTCGTTTTACCGAAGGCAATGAGGCTTTTGATGCAGTTGTTCCGTCACTTAAAGTTGTTCAGGGGTACATAGAGGCTTCAAAAACGATTAAATCAAAGTTCGGCTTGAGTGGGGATTTGACTCTTCCGGAGCTTATGAGGTTGCCAAATGTTTTTGTTCAACAAAAAAGCGAGTTAGGGGATCAAGAGCAAAAAGAGTTTTTTGATGGGCTTTCGCATTTAATCGAAAAACTCATAAAAACTCGTATGGAAGAGGGTTCAAGGTTGCAGGATGATCTTGAAGGTCGTTTCGATTTGTGTTCCAAAAAAATTGCAGAAATTGAAAAAATTTTTGAAACTGAAATTGAGCAACATAAAAAATTAGTTGATGAAAAGTTAGCCCTTTGTCAAGGCGGAGATGAATTTGCCAAAAAGCAGGCAGAGGAACTATTGTTAAGCTTGAATAAGATGGATATACACGAGGAGATAACTCGTTTTGTCAGTCACTTAAAAAGTGTTCAAAGCGTTTTGAGCGATAAATCTATGATTGAAAGGGGAAAACGCTTGGACTTTATTTTGCAGGAACTTTTACGTGAAATTAATACGCTTATGGCTAAGTGTACGACATTTGATGTCAGCTCAATTTCTGTTGATATTAAGGTTGAGCTTGAAAAGGCCCGCGAGCAGGTTCAGAATATTGTTTGATTAAATAGAGCGGCATTTATGCAGCATATACTTTCAGATGATAAACTTCAGGGTGTGCAAGAGATACTTTTTATTATTGATTTATCCTTAAAAGATTTTTTATTTATTCAAAGTTATCTTGCTGAATTTTCCAAACTTTATTCGAGTGTAAGCGTTGATTTGTGGATCAATTTAAATTGTCATTGCTTATTTGGACATAAGGTTAATTTTGCAGAAAAACTTTTTATTGAATTTCTTCAAGAGTGTAGTTTTGTAAGAAAAATTTATTTTAATAATTGCTCAAGAAAATTTTTTAAGCAGAATATTAAAATAGCGTGCGAGTCTAATTATCAGATTGTTGCAATTCTTTCAAAGCAAAATTTTTGTAAAAATATTAAATTGGTAAAGAGATTTGGATCACAGGCTTTTTTGATAGGACCGAGCTTGAATACCAAGTGGCATAATTTTTTAAAACGTTCAGCATGCAAATTTTTGGGTGCTAGATTTGATCATGATTCAGCATCATTAAAAGATTTGTATGGCTGTGTGTTTACGCAATTATTAGGGGAGTCTTTTATTGATTGTAGGGCCAAATTAGCTATTCCTCGCAAATGGATAACTTATGCAAAATTAAAATTTTTAAAATGGGGGATAGATAAAAAGGGACAGCGGTTTGGTAAAGTTTTTTTTATAAATGCCTTTAATGATGCTGAGCAATGTGCATGGCAGTTAAAAGATGTTTTATCTGTAATAAAAGAATTAAAGAAAAATGATGAGTGGGGTGATATTAATTTTGTGTTACATGTTCCACCCAATAAGTTAAAAATGGTTAGAAAATTTTTTGCAAAGCACTCGATTAACAATCTTTTTTTATTTTCTGCGGATCATAATTTCTTTCAAATCCCATCAATTCTTTCGTTGTGTGATGGGGTATTTTCTGTTGATGGAATTTGTTCCAATTTAGCGATTTTGTTAAATGTTAAGAGCTTGGATTATAATGAATAATTTTTTAAACTGGCCTAATCTTATCTCTTGCATAAGAATTTTGCTTGTTCCTATTTTTATTTGGTTATTTTTTGGTAATTTTTCTATGCAACTTTTTTCGGTAATTGTTTTCACAATTGCTGCAATTTCCGATGCATATGATGGGTACCTAGCGCGCAAGCTAAAAATAACAACTAAATTTGGGTCTTTTATTGACCCGATAGCTGATAAGGCATTGATTTTGTCTGTTTTTTCAGTTTTTGCTTACATTAAATTTATTGGCTGGTGGGTTGTGGTTGTGCTTTTTTTGCGAGATATTTTGATAACTTGCTTGCGTATGAGTTTGATAAGTAGAGGGACACATTTGGTAACATCAAAAATTGCAAAAAGTAAAACGGTTTTGCAGTTTGTTGCAATTTATCTTTTGTTTATAAATTTGTTTATACGTAATTTTGGTTTACAGCCTGTGATATTTGATTATTTTGTTAAACTCTTTGTTTATTTTGTAGTTATTTTTGCAATTTATACTGGGCTTGATTATTTAAAGCCATTTTTTAAAAAGCAATGTGAATAAAATGGATTCGATAAAATTTAAAATAAGTTATTTGATTTCAACATTTTTGGGGGTTGGCTTAGTTCCTGTATTTCCCGGAACGGCAGCAAGTTTTGTAACCGCTGTAATTGCATTTTTTTTACCAACACATTTAATTTTGTTTAATATTTTTTTAATTTTTTTCTTATTTATTATTGGTGTTTACTGCTCCGGGTATATAGAACAGACTATGCACATAAAAGATCCTTCTTGGATAGTGATTGACGAGGTTCTAGGGATGTTTATGGTTGCATGTTGGTTTGAGAAGAGTTGGAAGACGTATCTGATTGTTTTTATTCTTTTTAGATTTTTTGATATAGCAAAAATTTACCCGATAAAAAGGCTTGAGGCTATTAAAGTTCCCGGATGGGGAGTTATGTTGGATGATATTTGTGCGGCAGTTTATGCCGGTATCTTGGCTCTGATATTTTTTAACCTTTAAACCCAGTATTTTACCCAAAATCTTGTAATTTTCTTGCCTTGAGATGCAAAGCTGGATATCCTTATATATCGCTTTGCAAATAAGCATATAGATTGGTGATTTCAGGTTTTAAATTAATAAATTTTACGGGAAGGGCGGATTAATGACTAATGGTCCAAGAGATGAAAAAATAGTGGAAGGAGTAAGTAAGCTTTCAATTGAAAGAGAGCTGAAAACATCTTTCCTTGATTATGCAATGTCAGTCATTGTTAGTAGGGCGCTTCCCGATGTTCGTGATGGATTAAAGCCCGTTCAGCGCCGAATTTTGTATGCCATGCATAAATTGGGTTATTATCACGATAAGTCTTACAGAAAGTCTGCGACTGTAATTGGAGAGGTCATGGGGCATTATCATCCTCATGGTGACTCTGCGATATATCAGACCATGGTAGGTCTTGTGCAAACTTTTTCAAAAAGATATCCATTACTTGATGGACAGGGAAACTGGGGTTCTATAGACGGAGACGCAGCAGCTGCACATCGATACACAGAAGTTCGAATGGCAAAAATTGCTAAAGATCTTTTGGCAGACATTGAAAAAGATACTGTTTATTTTGTTCCTAATTTTGACGAATCTATTTTGGAGCCTACGGTACTTCCTAGCCGAATTCCAAACCTACTTGTAAACGGTTCGACGG
>CAZSLQ010000016.1:17152-17500 GCA_964607885.1 uncultured Pseudomonadota bacterium | reverse complement strand
TCCATTCCTCCTCACAATCTTGGTGAGGTAGTGGATGCTTGCATTGAGATCCTTAAAGATCCGTCCGTTTCCGAAGAACGAATTTTGCAACTGATTCCTGGCCCTGATCTGCCAACGGGTGGTGTAATTTGTGGGCGAGGGGGGATAGTAAAAGGTTACCGTACGGGGTATGGCCAATTTGTTATGCGCGGAGTGGTTGAGATAGAAGAGGATAAAAGGCATAGCGCATTAATTGTGACTCAGATTCCATATCAGGTTAATAAGGCCGATTTGATTAGAAAAATTGCTGATCTTGTTAAAAATAAAGTTATTGATGGAATTACTGATATAAGAGATGAGTCTGCACGT
>CAZSLQ010000016.1:11421-17142 GCA_964607885.1 uncultured Pseudomonadota bacterium | reverse complement strand
ATACATCCCTTCAAACATCGATGTCGATAATAATGCTTGCGCTTTACAACAACAAGCCAATGTTTTTGACATTGCGTGAGATGTTGGATTATTTTATTTTGCATCGCAAAGATATTGTTACAAAACGTTGCGAATTTGATCTAGAGAAAAACAAGGCAAGGGCACACATCCTTGACGGATTGATTATTGCTTTAAATAACATCGATGCGGTAATTACTCTGATTAAAGCATCGCAAACTGCAGAAGAGGCTTTAGAACAGCTTAATAAGCGGTTCGGTCTTTCGGAGAAACAGTCAAAGGCCATTTTGGAAATGCGTCTTCAACGTTTAACCGGACTGGAGCGTACAAAAATTAGTGAGGAACTTGCCGATATCAAAAAAGTTATTATGCGGCTTGAAGAGATTTTAGGGAATGAAAGTGAGTTGGTAAAAGAGATTGTTAAAGAGCTTGAACAGATAAAATCATTGTATGCCGACCCAAGAAAAACTGTAATTGAAGGTGCTGTAGATATTTTAAGTGAGGCTGATTTAATTCCTGATCAAGATGTTGTGATAACATTGACTCGTAGAGGATACATTAAACGAGTTCCCCTAGATACCTATTCTGTGCAGCATAGGGGTGGTAAAGGTAAGCAGGGTGTTGCAGATCTTGAAGAACTTGATGATGTTATTCAAGATGCATTTGTGGCACGTAATCATGATGAGCTTTTATTCTTTACAAATCTTGGACGTGTTTATAGCTTGGACGTATTTCAGATTCCTGAGGGTAGTAGAACCGCCAAGGGTCGTGCTATCGTTAATTTATTGCAGATGCCTGAGGAAGAGCGAGTTGTTAAGCTTTTGTGTACTAGGGAACTGGAGAATAAATTTCTTGTTATGGTCACCAAAAATGGTGTTATCAAAAAAACCGATGCAACTGAATTCGCAAAAATTCGTAAAACCGGAATCAGGGCGGTCTCCCTGGATGAAGGAGATGAACTTGCTTTTTGTGCTCTCAGTTCAGGAAGCGATTCAATTGTTCTTGCAACGAGCAAAGGGCAGGGTATCAGATTTGAGGAGAAAGAGGTTCGAGCCATGGGTAGGCAAGCTTCCGGTGTGCGTGGAATTAAATTAAGAAAAGGTGATTTTGTTGTTGGAATGGAGATCATCTCTGACGGGGGTGATATTCTGTTTGCTTCTGCAAAAGGTTATGGGAAACGGGTTAAGGTTGAGGATTTTAGAGTTGCCCATAGGGGTGGACTTGGCGTTAGGACAATTCCAACAACCGATCGAAATGGATCTGTTATAGGTCTGGCCATAGTTTCTGACCAATCTGAGGTGCTTTTGATTGATGCAAACGGAAAAATGATTCGTTTGTCGCCTCAAGAAATTCGTACCATGGGTAGACAGGCTGCTGGTGTACGTCTGGTAAGACTTGATGAAGGACAAAGCTTGTCTGCAGTAAAAGCTTTTGAGGTTGTTGAGGCACCAGAAGAGGTGGCCAAAGAGGGTGAATCAGAGACTCAAGATAAAAAATAACGCACAGAGTTTTTAATGCCAAACAAGAATACGAAAGTTTTACTTCATTTATCTCTTATTCAGAATATCGGGCCAGCAACTGTTTTTAAGATTTTACGAGTTTTGTTGTTGGACCGGTATCCAGAGTTGGTGAATGTTGATTGGGCTGATGTTGCTAAAAAAAAATCCGATTTAAATTTATCCGATCTTTACGATTGTTCTTTATCAGACTTTATCAATAGATTTGGACTCTCCAATGGTTGTGCAAAGCAGATTTATGAGGGTTTATCAGATACAAGGATATTAGATTGTGAGTTTGATCTTGCCGAAAAAAACAATGTAAAAATAGTAGATATTTTAAGTGATGAGTATCCTCCGTTATTGCATCAAATTCATGTTCCACCAATAGTATTATATTTTTTTGGTGCTTTGATTGATAAGGCTGCTAGGCATTTTGCGATTGTTGGGTCCAGAGGTGCTAATGATTACTCGGTGCATGTTATCCGAACAATTTTACCGGCATTGGTTGCAAATGGATGGGTGGTTGTCAGTGGCGGAGCTATCGGGGCCGATACCATGGTACATCAAATGGCTCTAAATTCTGCAGGAAGAACGGTTGTTGTTTTGGGGTCGGGTTTGTTGTGCCCATATCCGGAGTCTAACCTAAATTTATTTAAGGCTATCTCCAACGAAGGAGGGTCCATCATTTCACCATTCCCTTTAAAAAAATCTCCAGATAAAGGTACCTTTCCCGCACGAAATAGGGTTATATCCGGGTTAAGCCATGGGTGCTTAGTTGTACAGGCAGCGGCTAAGAGTGGTGCATTAATTACCGCTCAATGCGCACTTGACCAAGGGCGACTTGTTTTTGCGGTTCCGGGTCCAATAGATGATAAACTTAGTATTGGGTGTAACGAACTTATAAAGCAGGGTGCAAAGCTTGTGTGTAATGCAGATGATATTTTAGAAGAGTTTGGTGAACACTTATCTTCCGGTAGATACAAGCCTGCTCTAAAAGTTGAGCAGAAAGTTCTTGTTGGGAAAGATTGTTGCGAGGACGAGGTTTTGTGCAGGCTTGATAAAATTTCGACGATTGACGAATTGGTTTTAAAAACGGGACTTGATTTTACCGAATTACAGGATAGGCTGTTCACTTTGCAGCTTGAAGGTAGGGTTAGACAGAATTTTACAGGTGCCTGGGAGAGGGTGACGAAATGATTTGTGATTGTTTGTATCTTGGATCGCAGTCTAGGGCACGGCAAAATCTATTGGAACTTGCCGGCATTAAGTTTAAAGTTTTACAGCACAAGAGCTTGGAGTGTATCATTGAGCCCGATAATGATTTTGAAAAATATGTGATCTCCATTGCTTGTGACAAAATACAGCACCTTCAGTTGCCTGAAACAGATCAAGTGTGCGGAGATAAACTTTTTGTTTTAACTGCAGATACTCTTATAAAAACGGTCAAAACTAATCAAATTTTGGGTAAGCCTAAAGATCTTGATGATGCAAAGAAGATGCTAGCAAGTTTTAGGAATCAGCCAGTTTTTGTTTTAACCGGATGTTGCTTGCGTGTTATGAAAAAATCGGGACAGCATTGGAATCTGGAAAGCCAGGAATGTTGGGCGACAGGTGCGCAAGTTGAGTTTATCGTGGATGAGGATTCCATAAATTTTTATTTTGAAAGAGAACCTTGGGCCTTGCATGCTTGTGGAGCAGGGATTATCGAGGGGTATGGACAATCTTTTCTAAAAAGTGTTAACGGATCTTATACCGCAGTTCTTGGATTGCCTCTATTTGAATTAAGGCAAAAACTTAAGGCTTTAGGCTTTAAGTTTTGATAATTTACCAGGGCTACTGGGCTCGGGATTTCCGGAAATTGCGTTACCCCGGCTTCAGCCGGGGTAGCAAACGCAATATTTAGATATTATTTTTCGGCTTCTCGTCCCATTTCCCATTTAAGTCTGGGACACCCCTCATGCATGTATTTGAGCCAGATTTGAAGTTTTAAGAACCTATTTTCCAATCTGTTAATTACCATGCGCTGTCTATTATTTTTCGCAGATTTTCTTAACTTATCGAATGTTTTGGTTGTTAGGTTTAACTCTCGCATTTTATTTTCAACTATCGCAGCGAGTTCTTTTGAGTCAATTTTTAAATTTTCCTGGATGGTTTCCATTTTGAATTTTTTTAATTTAAAAATCTTTCTTCGTAATTCCCTTATATCCTTACTTCGCTCCATTAATCCCCAACCTCTACCAATCCCCGCTCCTTCCCATCCCGCTCCCTTTCCCCAATCCGATTCGCACCAATCTGCGTCCCTTACTCTCATTCTTCTTCGCTCTCTGTAGGGATTTTCAGCGTAACAAGAGCTGGCTATCGTAAGTAGAGTCACTGCTATAATAAATTTTTTCATAATAAAATACTCCTTTTTTTGAACATTGATAATTAGGTTTTGTCCTGATTTCAATATATCAAAGTGCCTCTTGGTAAAGCAAAGATTTAAGAAAGAATTTCTGCAAAGAAACCGATTTTGAAGATTTTAATGATTTTACGCTTTAAAAATGGCTTTTTTTGCTAATTTAATAAATCGTTTTTGTCCGGTTTCCAGTTCTTAAGAATTTGTTGAAATAATACATTTTTTGTATCTTCGGCATTTTTTTGATGTTTTGTCGAAAATACGGGTTTGATTCTGACACCCATTAATTCAAGCCTTTTTAACAGAGGAGATATATCTTTTTTAGCATTTTTATTTATTTTAATTCGGCTCAAATGCTCAATTAAACAATCTTCCATGGATAATAAAAAGCCTAAAACTGTGGTGTAAAATTGTTCATTAATCTCAATTTTTTCTGCACTTGCAAGTTTTTCAAACTCCCCTTCCAAGCCATTTTTGAGAGCATTTCTGATCAAACTATTTAACGTTGGTTTTTCGTTTTGCATTATCCAATTAAGCAGAACCAGTAATTCGAATGAAAGTGTAATATCGCTTTCCATGGTTGAGATCCTTATTTTTGTACCTTAATCGAACTTAGTATAGATTTTTTTGATTTGAATTGTAAATTTTAATTAATTTTGGTGTAAATAAGCCGTAAAATTGGCTTTATAATTGATTTTGAATAAAAGTTGAAATTCCGTTGCAGATGCCCTGGGCAATTTTTTTTCTATATGTCTGTTCGGCAAGGTTTGATGCTTCATTTTCGTTAGTTATAAAACCCACTTCGACAAGTGCTGATGGAATTGGGCTTCTTAACAAAACTCGAAATTTATCGGCTTTTATACCTCTGTCAGAAATGTTGATTTGATTGTTCCTTAGGTGATTTATCAGGGAGTTTTGAATTGATTGGGCAAGCGCCTTTGATGTTTGTGTATTGTTTTGGACGTATAGGTCTGTAAGTTTTATTAGAGAAGGATCTTTTTTTAGATTTATAAATAGGAATCCACCATGTCTTGTGGGAGTTATAAGATCGGAATTTTCAAGATAAAAGGTTTCGACCCCGTTGCAGGAGGTTGGTCTGTGTTTAGTTGAATTTACATGAATTGAAACGAATAGATCGGCTTTAAGTTGTTCTGCCAGTTCGGATCTTTGGATTAGAGAAAGATCGCAATCTTTTTGTCTTGTTAAAAGTACGCTAAAACCATTTTTTTTAAGTATATTTCTTGCTTTTTTTGCAATATCAAGTGCTACTGTTTTTTCGATTAAATTGAAGCATTCTGCGCCCATATCCTCTCCGCCATGTCCGGGATCCAGGATTATTCGATTTATTTTGTGGTTTGAATTATTTTTTTTAAATTTGGTATTTGAGTCTGTTTTTATTACATCATTTTGTGCAAATAAAATAGTCTCGTTTTTATCTTTTAATTTGTCTAGGTTTTCCTGAGTGAATATATCTATAACCAGTCTGTTTGGGCTCTCCATTTTATACCATTTAATGAGTAACTTATTGGGTTGTATTTGACATTTGCTTGTTCTCTTAGTTTTTTCAAAATCTATTGTTAAAACAACTTTAGGAATAGATTTATTTTTTTCAAAAATCTGAACGCTTTTGATTAACCCTTGTCTTTTTAATTCGCTTAATTTTGCAATTACCTGCTTCATACTGAAATGTTGCATTTGCATTCCCGGAAATATTAATCGAAGTTGAAAGTTGTCTTTATCGATTTTTTTCTTGAAATCGATAGGATTTGAAAAATCGAACATGATCTGAGTTGAAATTCTTCCGTT
>CAZSLQ010000016.1:1585-11340 GCA_964607885.1 uncultured Pseudomonadota bacterium | reverse complement strand
CCCCCCTTTGTTAAATATCTCAACAAAGCGTTAAGATATTTTTACAGTGTTATTTTTAAAAATGAAGTATTATTTTCAAATTTATTTTACATGTTTACGTATATTGAAAGCAATCATATTGAAAAATGTGCCGATAATACGCGAAGACTATGCAAATAATTACTCTTAGAAAATAAATATACCGGTAAAAGTTTTTTGTAAAATTTTCTTATATCGTTATATAATACTTTTTTGGTTTGTTATTAATCACGAGTATAAAAAATATGAAAATCGAACAAAATATCCCATTAAAAGATAAAAATTGGTTTTGTACTGGCGGTTTGGCCAAGTATTTCTGTGAGCCCTCTTCAGAGCAAGACTTTGTTTGGGCTCTTGATTTTGCAAGACAAAAAGGGCTTGAAATTTTTGTCTTGGGCTCGGGTGCCAATATCTTAATAAGCGATGAGGGTTTTGATGGTCTTGTTATAAGGCCAATGTTGTGCAATCTTGATGCTTACTATGAAAATGGGATAGCTTTTGCCGGAGCAGGTGTTAAAATTCAGGATCTGATAGATTTTTGTATCTCAAAAAAATTGGTAGGGCTAGAGGAGTTTAGCCATATTCCGGGAACCGTTGGGGGATCCGTTTACATAAACATTCATTACTTTGATCATTTCTTGGCCGATTTTCTTGAAAGCGCAAGAGTTGTTGAAAAAGATTCGGGTGTAATTTTGGATGTTGATAAGGGTTGGTTTGAATTTGGTTATGACAAATCCAAATTACTTAATGGGAAACACTATCTGCTTGGTGCATCTTTTAAATTAAACAAAGGCTTAGAGCTTGACGCTGCTTATGCAAGGGGAAGGCGTGATGAGATAATTAGGCACCGAATACGTCGTTATCCTAATTCCAACACGTGTGGCAGTTTTTTTAGGAATTTTCATGAGAGTGAGATTCCATTTTGTATAAAGGGCAAGAAGCTTCCATTTATTGCATATTATCTCGATAAACTTGGTATAAAGGGGGAACTGTCTGTTGGTAATGCCGTGGTTTCCCATCAGCATGCCAATATGATTGTGACTTTGCCGGGTGCTACGAGTAAAGATGTGATTGGGCTTGCATTAAAGATGCAAGATATGGTTAAAGAAAAATTTGGAATTACTCCACAACCTGAGTGTCAGTTGGTTGGCTTTAAAATCTGGCCGCTATTAAAATAAAAAGGGGCCCGTATTTCTACAGGCCTCTTTTATTTCAGTATTGTTTAAGAATCTATTTATTTTCCAGATTCCTCTTTATCCTCTTCTCCGTTGATTTCTAAAGTAATTTCATCTGCCTTTACCGATTTGGCCATTGGAAAATCGATTTTTAAGATTCCATTTTTATACGTTGTTTCTATCAAATTTGCTTCGCTAAAATTTACATATTCCGGAAGGGTAAAAGAGCGATTAAAGTAGCTTTGTGAAAGTGATTTGCTGCGGTATACATATATATTCTGTTCATTTTTCTTCTCTTCTTCTTTTTCAGTTTTGCTTTCAGCGGTGATTGTTAAAATTCCATGTTTATTGTCAATTTTTACTTTGATTTCTTTTTTCTCAAAACCTGGAAGTGCAACCTCTACAGTGAATTTTTGTGTTTTTTTATTTTTATACATATTTACGTTGTTAAATCTGTTGCCCAAGCTGTCCAACTCTTTGAAGAAGTCATTAGTAAAAAAACCTGCGTATGAAGAACTTGTAAATAGAATGGCAGAAACAACTGTCGCCAGTACCTTCTTATTCATAAAAGCCTCCTGTTTTATTGGATTTAAAAATATTTAACCAATATTCAAAAAACCAAAAAATGGTGAATTTGTCAAGCGCTTAGGACCCTTAAAATTTAAAAATTTGACTGGAAAATATTATGAAAAAATTTAAAATCTAATACATGTTGGTTTAAAATTTTTTTATTAGGGAGAATTTCGATGAGTAAAAGGATATTAACCTGTGCTTGTATTGCCGGATCGTTATTATGCGGGTGTTCGCAGCCTCCGGTAAAGGCACCATTGACAACTGAGGAGGAAAAAGTGGCCGAAAAGACAGATGTAAAAGAGGTTGGTAAATTTGTAAGTCTGGCATCAGGGCTCAAATTTCAGATATTAAAAGAAGCTCCTGGTGATGCAAAAAGACCTGAAAACGGAAAGGCCGTTACAGTCCATTATACAGGTTGGTTGGATGAGAGCGGTAAAGAGGGAAGAAAGTTTGATAGCAGCGTTGATCGTAATCAACCTTTTTCATTTCGTCTTGGTGTTGGTCAGGTTATTAAAGGTTGGGACGAAGGCGTTTTGGATATGAAGGTTGGCGAAAAGCGTCGTTTGGTAATTCCTCCACAACTTGCATATGGTGATAGAGGTGCAGGAAACGTTATTCCTGCAAATTCAACATTGATATTTGATGTTGAGCTACTTGAAGTCGAGGCATAAAGATTTTAGGGGAGGGGCAAAAGCGCCTCCCCAATTTGCTTATCATTTGACCAAAACCCATCCCGGTTGGCTCAGTATGTCTAAAACGTTTTTAATATTATCATTTCTTATTACCGTTGGCTTTATATCCAAATTCAATCTTGTTATTACCTCGTTTAACGCATCGATTAGGTTCTCTATAGTTTCCTGTTTTTTAAAATGTTCTTCATATTTTTTTATTTCCGATAGAAGTTGCTCCGCTTGCGGATAGAGTTCCTTTAGAATCTGCATTATAAATTTCCAGCTTTTATCCTTGGTGAATTTTTGTTGTAGTGTTTGCATATCTAGGTAGTAAGGGTTGATGTAGCTTTTAAAGTTTTCGTTGATGATTTTTAGTGCATCTTCGATATTGTATTTCATTATCTTGTTCTCGATTAATGTATAAATAACCGGTGTGTTGTTTATTCTTGTGTTTTTTATTGTTGATAAAAAATCCTCATTTTGTGTGAGTAGGGTGTTTTCTTTTATGACTATAGAGTTTATTGACGGTAAAGAGTGAAATATCTTTTCAAGGGCAATCTTTTTGTTGTAAGTACTATCGTTTTGATAGACGATTATATTGTTAAACTCCGGGGTTATTTGATTAATGATAGGGGTATAGCTTTGGAATAACTTAACTATTACAGGAGGTTTTCCTTGCTTAAAACATTCAAATAAATTTGTTTTTTTGATATTGGCATTAGTGGTTTTTTCCGGTTCTACATTTTTTATATCTACTCCGGTTCCTTGTTTTTTTACGTAAGCCAAAAAGGTTGAGTATATTAGGGGATCAACCATGCCAAAGCTATGTGCCCGAAGTTGTTTTTGTGGTGTTGTTTTTTGAAGTTCTTGCGTATACTCAGCAAATCCTTTTGTGTACACCTTAACTTTTATATTCGTTTTTTGCTTTGTATTTAAATTTTTTGCTTCCTTGATTAAATTATCAAACTGTGGAAAATTCTGTATGTTAATTAAAATAACATTAATATTTTTATACCCGATTTTAATGAGGCCGAGTACAAGCAGGTAAGTTTGTAGGCAGCCCTCTTCTCCAAATTCAACATGAACTAAAGGGGTGGTTGGTTGCGGATTTAATGCCACAATATCATTAAGTTGGTTGAGAATTAACAATAATCTTTGGTCTACGGGGGCTAGCGGACAAGCACACCAATCCAGCCCAAGATCTTTTTTAAGAGTTGAGCGGATAAATAACTCCTTAAGTAATTTCTCTATGGAGCTACCATTTTCTTTTAATTTTTCTTTTAATTTTTCGAGTTCTGTGGGGAGGATTCGCGCCAAAGTTTTTTGTACCTCTTCTCCACCCGGTTCTAGATTTATTTTTAAATTTTCAAGTTGTATGTTTAGCGTTTCTACGCCAGATTGTAATTTTGGCAGGTATGTTGATAGGCTCTTCTTTACCCTCAATGTTTCCAGGTCGAGCTTTAATTGATCCAATACCGATTGCATGTCACTTAGGTCTTGGGATGTTGTCCCATTTAAATTGGCTGTTGCAAGACTAAGAAGTAATAGAAAATACACTTTTTTCATAAAGGATCTCCCTAAAATTAAATTTGATCATTTTTTTAAAAATAAACTTGCGCGTGTTATATTTTCAAGAGATTTCATTAAACATGTCAAATAATCATGTTGTTCAGCGGTTTGTTTTTTGCTAGACTTGAGTTAAAAGTATTTAATTTTTGCAATAAAAAGATTTTTGGATGCTAAAGGAAGCATATGAGTGAGCCGGAGAAAAATAAAAACCCATTTCAGCACACATTAAATTTACCTCAAACTGAATTTTCGATTCGCGCAAATTCTGCTACTAAAGAGCCCGAAATTTTAAAGCGTTGGGAAGAATGGGACCTTTATAAAAAAGGAACGTTGAAAAACAAGGGAAAGAAAAAATTTATTTTGCATGATGGGCCTCCATATGCCAACGGCCATTTACATATTGGGCATGCGTTGACATATATTTTAAAAGATATTGTTTGTAAATCAAAAAGAATGTCTGGACTTTATGCACCGTTAATTCCCGGGTGGGATTGCCATGGCTTACCGATTGAACTGAAGGTTCTCGGTGAATTGGGGTCCGAGCGAGCCAGGGAGGGTGTTGATCGAGTTACGTTCAAAAAATACTGTCGAGAGTATGCAAAAAAGTGGATTGCCATCCAAAGAGAAGAGTTGAAGGATCTCGGAAAGCTCGCAGATTATGATGCTGCATATTTGACCATGAGCAAGCAGTATGAGGCGGATATTTTAAGGGCATTTGAGCTTTTTGTTAAAGATGGATATATCGAGCGTAAGGAAAAAACCGTACCTTGGTGTGGAGCTTGCCAAACCGTTTTGGCTGCTGCGGAAATTGAATATAAAGATCGCAAAGATCCTTCCATTTATGTAAATTTTCCATTAGATGACAGGACCGCAAGGTTGCTATTTCCGTATATTTTTGAAAACCAACCTAATTTTAAAATAGGTTTTTTAGTCTGGACGACGACTCCTTGGACTCTTCCTTTAAATCGTGCTGTCGTTCTCAATCCAAACTCAAAATATTCAATAATTCAAAGCTCAAACCCAGATCAGGGTTTTATTGTGGGTAAAGATTTGGCAGGTGCCGTTTGCTCTGCTTTGAATATCGAGAAAAAAGAGATCTGTGAATTTGACTCAGATGTTGTGGTTGGCAGAAAGGCTATACACCCGTTTATACCTGATTTGCATGTTCCTGTTCTTGCTGATGCGATGGTTACAACTAGCGATGGAACCGCATGTTTACACTGTGCGCCAGGATGTGGGCCTGAAGATTACATGTTTGGTGTAAGAAATGGCCTTGAGATATTTTCACCTCTATCGGCCGATGGGAAGTATACTTATGGCATTATGCCTTCCGACCTTGAGGGAAAGACGATTGATGAGGGGCAGGTTTGGGTTATTAAAAGGTTAGTCGAATTAGAAAATTTAGTTCACAAGACCTCTATAACTCACTCTTATCCCCATTGTTGGCGTTGTCATAAGGGACTCATGTTCAGAGCTACAAAGCAGTGGTTTTGTGATTTGCAGAAAAATGATTTGGTTAAAAGATCTTTACAAGAGATTGAAAAGATAAATTTTATTCCGGATTGGGGTAAGAATCGACTGCTGGCATTTACATCAAATCGTACGGAATGGTGTCTTTCAAGGCAAAAGAGTTGGGGCGTGCCAATTCCTGCAGTTTTGTGTCAGTATTGTGATCAGGAATTTACAAGTGCAGAGTTTATACAAAAGGTTGCTGAAAAGGTTGAAAAGGATGGGATCGAGTACTGGGACGTGGTTTCTATTGAAGATTTAAACAAGCAAGGTTTTTTACCGGATGAATTTTGTTGTGCTAAATGTGGTAACTCCGATTTGAATAAATTTAAAAAAGAGACGGATATTCTTGATGTTTGGTTTGACTCTGGGGTCAGCCATTTTGCGGTTTTGGCAAGAGACAAAGAAAACCTTGGTGTTCCTGCGGATCTTTATCTTGAAGGGTCTGATCAGCATAGAGGGTGGTTTCAGAGCTCTTTGCTATGCTCAATGGTGATCAATAAACACACTGCAACGAAGGGTATTTTGACGCATGGGTTTGTTGTTGACCAGACGAAGCACAAAATGTCAAAATCTGTTGGAAATGTTGTTGCAATTCAAGATGTTATTAAGGGATACAGTCGCGATATTTTGCGTTTATGGGTAGCCAGTTCGGATTATGAAGGCGATGTCGTTATTTCAGAAAAACTGCTTGGTAATCTGTCTGAAGTCTATAAAAAAATTCGTAATACTTGCAGATTTTTGATCTCAAATCTTTATGACTTTGACATCACAAAAGATGGTGTCTCATTTAAAGATATGATTAATATAGATCAGTATGCGATGTTAAAGTTGGCTGAGGTTGATAAGATTGTTAGAGAGGCCTATGAGAATAATAGGTTTTCAATGGTCGTATCCACCCTAAATAATTACTGTGCAAATGACCTAAGCGCGCTTTACCTTGATATTGTCAAGGACCGCTTATATGTAGAGAAGGCGGACGGGCAATTACGTAGATCTGCTCAAACGGTTTTATATAGTATTCTTGATACAATTACAAGGTTAATGGCCCCAATTTTATCATTTTTGGCTGAAGAAGTTTCTGATTTTTATCAAAAAAATAAAACGGAATCAATTCATTTACAGGATTTTTTAAGTCCTGTGATTGTGCAAGAACGTAAAGGGGTGGCTCCTGAGGCCGTAATTGCTGACAATGTACAACGGTTTGATGAGCCGGGTGCTAAGATTAATACCTGGATATTGCTTGAGGCAATGCGTGATGTCATACTTAAGGCAATTGAGGTTTTACGAGAGAAGGGTGTTGTAAAACATTCACTTGAGGCGAAGGTATTGTTACATATTCGTCAGGATGTGCAGGAAGGTAAGCATCTGTTGGATTTTATTAAAGATCTGTCAGAAAAAGAGGACGCAAACAGATTTTTTAAAGACTGGTTTATTGTTTCTCAGGTTGATTTTAAGAGTAGCGACAAACAGTTGGCTTCCACAGATTTAAGTTGGCTGCACGTTAAGATTGAACGTGCGGATGGCATGAAGTGTTTAAGGTGTTGGCAATGGGTAGAGGTTTCTACTGATTGTAGCCAGCAGCTTTGCGATCGTTGTATTGATGTTATTAAAAAATAGATTTTAAGGCCAGCCGAATGAGAGCTGGCCTTATCGATTCTGCCTTAAAATTCGATACTTAACGTATCAGGGTCATAGAATTGCCCTTTGAATCTTTGAATAAAAGTGTCCAAGTGGCCTTTATCTGATTCCGGTTTTACAACGTTTTCTTTTATTTTTTTAAATTGGTCGATCTCTTCTTTTGCAATCGATAAGACTAAGGATTTTTCCACATTTCCTCTTTTATCGGCTCGTTGACCAATTTTTTGCATTATTGAGGTTGTTAACGTATCAGAGTGTTGCGCATTAATTCCTTTTTTACGAATGAGTGAGCGCACTATTTTTTCTGCCCGGAGCAAGGAGACCTTTTCAGGAAATAGTGCTTTGCGTTTGCGAGCTGGGTTTCCGGCATCCCTTCGTAGAGCCGATGCTTCAAGCTTTGCAAATATTTTGCTGCTTATCTCCGGAATTACAGATTCATCAACTACTAGGTCATGCGATTTGTTTAAAAAAGCAGCTTTATTTATCCCCATATAAGCGGATTCTTTTACAAGGTTCCAGGTGTCATTTACCTGATTGGGATTTGTTATCTGCTGTTTGTTAATGATGAAGTCCTTAACGATTGCACGAATTCTATTTTTAGCTTGTTTGTAGAAGACTTCATTCTGGACCAATTTTTCTTTGAATTTATCAGGATAGGTATTTTTAAGATAGAGTTTGAAATCCTTTTCAATTTTGCGTTCGATTAATCTACTTATCTTTCCGTTATGGGCATTTTCATAAATAAGCTTACGACTTTTTGCAACTAGAGAATCAACCTGATCCTGTAGTAGTGAGATGCCGTACTTGTTCAATTGCTTGTTTAGGTACTGGATGAAGTTTTGTAGAGCTTGTTGTGTTGCAATCATTGTATCCGTACGGTTTGATTCTGCTCTTACAAAATTCATCTTCTCTACGCTGATCAGTAATGTTACAACTGCAAGAATAATCTTTAAAGTTTTCATTTTCGTCCCCCCCAGTGTTAGGCCTTTAATTTTCAATTTAATTTTATTTCTTTGATTTAATAATAGTCAATAAAAGTGAAATAAGTATGGATTTGGGCGATGGAGATGCGTTTTTGATTTTTGCCTTAAAGTTATATGCTAAATGGTTGGATTTGGAAAGAAAATATCTAGGCTTAATGAAGATTAAAGATAATTCACTAAATATAGTTATTATATTTTAAAATTTTTCATAAGATAGAAGATCAAGGTAACGATGCTTACCATCCATAATACCTTGAGCATTATAATCCTTATAAAAGCTCGCTTATGAGCTCTTGTTACCATTATACAAATTCCTTTCCTTTTTTTAAGTGTATAAGTTAAGAATGCATGATTTGCAGAGAAAAAGTCAATGGTTTAACTAAAAAAGTAGTGCACGTTGGTTCGGTGCGATGCCAACGTGCACGTGAGTTGAGGTTTTTGGTCAAATATTGATGTTTTAGGTTTTAAATTTCGCTTTTTGTAGTTCTTCTGTTTGCGGTCCGCCTGGAAGCTTGTTGCGAATTTTTTTAAACTTAGCTGCTTCTGGCTTTCCCTCTTCTATTTGTTCAATTTGTTCTGCCAAATTCTCCTCAAATTCATTTCGTATTTTATCGAGTTTCTTTTGGTGAATGTATCCAATATCAAGAAGATCATCCAAGAACTCTTTCCCTTGCTTTTGTTCTTCTTCCATTGCTTTGACATTCTCATCATCCGGATCTTCATTTAAATCTGTATATGTGATTGCATTAAGAAATATTGGCATAAGTTTTAACCAGAAATCTTCTTCTGTTTTTATGAAATTTTCCGGATTTTCAAGTTCATCTACAAATTGTTCCCGCATATCAAACCATTTGCGAATTTTTGTAAAAATATTTTCAGTGGTTACTAAAGTTTTATAGATTTGGTTATTTTTTTCGATGTCAGTAGTTTCTGTTGCGTCAATGTTTATTTCATTTGTCGCTTGTTCTATAATATTTTTTAATCTTCTTGTAAGCGTTTTTATCCTGTTTTGCGAGGCATCCGTTTCGACAGGCTCTTTACTTGACGCTTTTTCTTCTTTTGGTGCAGCCTTAGGAGCTCTACTTCTAAGGGTAGGGTCCTTAGGCCCTCCGGGTATTTTATCAGCCTGCTTTAAAATTATATCAATGGCATCCTTAATCGCAGTGTCCTCTTTTTTTGCATATTTCGTATTTAATTTTTTTAGTGCGATCGAAAGGTTTTTTTCGATTTGGTAGAATGCGTTGTTTACGAGTGTTTCAGTCAAGTACCCTTTGTTTTGCAAAGAATTAAGAAGTGCTTTGCCCGTGCTTTGGGCTGCAGTCATTTCACTGCTGTCTGGCGTTTTTTCTGCGTATGTAATTGCTTTTGTCATTTGGGGTAGAAAGGCTAGCCATTGAGCCTTTTCTTTTTTAAAGGATTCAAGCTGCCCTTTTTTATGCGTTTCATCTTTTTCTGAGATCTTTGAACGAGTATCTTCTCTTTTATCAAATTTCTCCTTTAATAGTGAATGATGCGTAACAAAACCTTTTTCTCCATGCGATCCATCTTCGGTTGTAGTATAAACTTTGCCATACTTTGCAAACACATCCAACTCTAACAAATCGTTTTTACTGCGA
>CAZSLQ010000016.1:0-1575 GCA_964607885.1 uncultured Pseudomonadota bacterium | reverse complement strand
TCAAATTTCTCCTTTAATAACGCAAATGTGTTGCTTGTTGCAAGGTTTTTAATGTTGGGAGGAGACTTTATTAACCTTGTAAGTGTCTCGTTAATCTCTTTGGTTAAATTTTTTGCTAGGGTTAAGGATTTTTTTGAATCCTTTCCCTCTGTAGCTTGGTAAGCGCCGGGTACGCGTTCCCTTTCCGCTGGCTTTGTATCTGTAGCAAATTTATCTTTATCCGCATCTTTGTAATATTTGTCCCAATATTTATCCCAAGAGCTTTTAGGTTTGTAACCGCCATAATCGGAGGTTCTATAATCACCTCGGTCGCTTCTGTATCTTGGAGTATATCCGCTTGTGCTAGGGGTGCGGTATGAGGGATAGTAGCTGGATGATCTTTGGCGGCGCGTTTGGTCCAATCTTTTTTCAGCCTCCTTCTGTTTTTGTTCTCGTTGTTTTTTCTTTTCTTCAAGTGCTTTCTCTGCTTCAGGTCCTTGCACAATTTTTGAAAGATCGTTTGCAAGAGGTTTTATCTGTCTTTCTAAAATATCAATTATTTCTTGTTCCTGTTTTTTTGTTTTATTTGATTGGTCTCGTTCTATCTGTTGTAAAAACTCTTCAAATGAAAATGGGGTATCCTCTTGGGATGAGATATATTTATTGCCCTGAATTAGTAGAATAATTAGCAAAACGCATATTTTCTTCATAGCGATTCCCCCTTAATTGGTTCTTCAGTATCCAGGATTATGGAGCTCCAGTCAGTTTTTTCTTGTGTGTCTTGGGAATCCTTTATTGCTGGTATGATTCCACGGATTTTGGGTCCGCCGGGTAACAATTTTTCCGAGTGTGGTATCGCTTTTGCTTTTTGCTTAGCTAACTCTTCTAATTTTTCTTTGTCTTCCTCTTTAGATTCCTCTTCCTCGGATATGGCTATTTTCTTATTTAGGTTACGTATTCTTTCAATTAAGGTGAGATACCTTTGCCTCAGCTCTTTCATTAAATCTGGAATTGCTTTTTGTGCAGATTTTGTGGTCTCTTTTCCGTATGAGTAGGAAGATTTTTTTACCTCAGGGGGAGAAAAGAAGAGTTTTTGATAAATCTTTTTGCTGTCAATTAACTCGCTGGCAATTACAATTTTATCAGCCTCTTCTCTTAAGATGGGTAAATATTTTTCTTTGAATAGCGGAGATATACTTTTATTTGTCTGAATATTTAGTTCCAGTATTTTTAAACTGTCTTCCATCTCCTGTTTGAATTTTGCTAAAGATTCGCGCGATTTTTTTGTTGGCTCAGTTCTTTTTTTACCTTTTATTTCTACTGTTTGTGTTTCAGGGTTTAAAAAAAGTGTTCTTATATCCTTAAATTGTTCATCGGATGGAGTTGAGATGATTTTCCCAACCGGTTCAAAAGGCACAGGCCTAGGGGCGGTTCCAGGTTCGTTTTGTTTTGGTAAAGGAGGCGTGCCCTCAGTTCCCCACATCTTTTCCATGTCCTGGGCAAGCTTGTTAAAGTCGACATTTTTAAATAATTCATCAAAGATATCAGCTTTTATAAAAAACTGGATACTTGTGCCAAGTGTGCAGAATATTATAA
>CAZSLQ010000015.1:18486-24368 GCA_964607885.1 uncultured Pseudomonadota bacterium | reverse complement strand
TTTGATATTGGTGATGATGTTGATTTGAACTTTATAAAAAATAAAAATATTTTAGAACCGTTTGAAGTTCCGCCCTCTTCATATTTTAAAAATTATAGAATTCCGTACTCATTTAAATATTCACAAGAGGGGACTGCTATTGATGTGGGAGGGGGGATTATTACCGGAATGGGGTGTGTTTTAAGTAGACTGTATCATTTTGGAGCTTTATCTTTTTGTTATCAAATTCCATTCGACGAAAATTTTGATGATTTAAAAACCAAATTAATTGATATAAAAAAAGAGTATGATGTAAAGAGTGAGGTTGATGCAAGAAACGTTTTTAACAAGATTATAGCTTACGTAAAAAAGCCTCGTTTTTTTAATTTAAGAAATGATTATTTTGCCGTGCAGGTGAACCCAATCCCCGAACGTACCGGGTCTGGTGATTTTAAAGACGTATACGGGGCAAAAATTGCATCCTTATTGCGTCTTGAAACAAAGACTTTGTCAGATTATCAGATAGATCAGATTCTTTCATCAACAACGGGATATTATGGCCAGGACCTAATAATTATTGATTCAAAGGGAGCTTTTATTTACGACAATGAGTATTTTGAGCCGCTGGAGTTTTTTGAGTCTGCTAATGTTCAGATACTAGAGTTACAATTTTATGATAGATTGATCGATGAAAAACTTACGTATTTTTACGGACAAAAAACACACAAGGTTCCATTTAGAGCCTATTTACCATTAATGGGTGAGCGTTTTGATTCACCAATTTCGCGACTTGCCAATTTAAAGGTTGATATCTCCGTGATTACTGAGCAGTTGGAAAATAGTGTAAAGATGACCGGAGATGCTTACTACCTTAATTTTTATGCTATGCTCGTTGAAAAGCTTTATTTAAAAGATTGGCGCGATTCGATTAATCGTAAACTAAGAATAATTCAAGATTTAAATGCTGTTTATCAAGATAGGCTTGATACAATCCACGAGGAGATGTTAACGGTTGTGATAATAATTCTTATTGCATTTGAAGCGGCAATGGCTTTTATGCGATAATTTAAAATAGATATTTAATTATTTAATTTAAAATCCCTTGCAAGAGTATGCAAACGGTGTAGAGTTATTTGTAGTTAGGTTGTTAGTTTTGATTTATAAACAGATAAATATAAACAGATTATAAAACGGGATTTATGCCTATACAAATTTCGGCCAAGGATGTTTTTAAACTCGCTTGGCCCGAATTTTTTATTCAACTGATAATTGTTTTGGCCTCAATCACGGAGATGTTTTTTATATGTAGGGCTGGGATAATTGCGGTTTCTGGCGTGGTGATTGGAAATGTGATAATATCCTTAATTAATAATTTTTTAGGAGAATGTGAGGCGGCTTCAAGATCTTTGGCCGCAAAATATTTAGGAGCTCAAAATCAAAGCGAAATCAGCCAGACTTTTTGTGTGAGCTTTGTAGTTCCGGCAGTTTTAGGCTTAATTGTTGTAATTTTTAGTCCACTTATAAGCTTTTTGTCCTTTTATCTTGTTGGAAATGCAGATGTAAACCAAATCGGCAGTGCCTA
The DNA here is from genome assembly GCA_964607885.1 of uncultured Pseudomonadota bacterium. Classification (GTDB taxonomy): domain Bacteria; phylum Babelota; class Babeliae; order Babelales; family RVW-14; genus JBAZAX01. The sequence continues at coordinate 22,807 of CAZSLQ010000015.1, read as the reverse complement.
TATTTATACGCTTTTAAAAGCCGTGCCATTTTCACTTATATTCTTTTCTCTTACCGGATTTATTAACGGAATGGGCGATATGTTGAGCCCTTTATATATCCGAATTATTATGCATTCGTTTAATGTGTTGCTGGACTTCGTACTGCTTTTTGGGTTTCTTGGTTTTCCTAAATTCGGTATTCAGGGGGTTGCTCTTGCCAGCATTTATTCATATATGTTAGGGGCCATTTTAAGCATATTTGTGATTTTTAAAAAAAGATATGTTGGTATTTCATTTGACCTTAGCATGATAAAAAAAACTTTTTGGGAGAAGTTAGACATATTAAAGTCATATCTTAGGGTGTCCTGTAATGTTGGTTTTCAGTTTGGTTTTTGTGATTTGGCAATGTATATTTTGGCGTTAATTATAGAGCGATCCGGAGTTAATGCGCTGGCTGTTCACCAGGTTGCTTATTACCAGATTTACCTATCGTTACAGTTGCCGATATATGGATTTTATGTTGCATCTTCGGTGATTGTCGGGAAACTGTTTGGAGCAAAGTTATACACAGAAATAGTGCCCCATGTGTTTAAGGTTTGTAGAATTGTTTTTTTCCTAAGTTTGGTTTGTGTTAGTATTATATTTTTCAGCGCGCCTTTTGGGGCTTCTTTTTTTAGTCCCTTAAATTCGGATGTTGCACAAGCTTCCTCAGTTGTAGCAAGACTTTTATGTTTAAATCTGATTTCTGATTCCTTATATGTTGTTATCAGCGGGGGGTTGCTGGGTGCAGATGATTCCAGATTTGTCATGATTGAGGGTGTGCTGGCAGAATACGTGTTGTTGCTGCCTTTGAGTTATCTATTGTCGACAACTTGTGGCATGGGACTTGTCGGAGTTTATTTTGCATTTTGTATAAAAACCTTTGTTAATCTGTTAATTGTTGGGTGGCGTTTTTTTGTTTCTAGAGAGTGGAATAAAACTAAGCCGGCTAAAGCAGGTCCGCCGGTTTTATTGTCTACTTATTTTAAAAATCATAGCGTTCAAATTGCCGTACAGTGTTTTGTTGATGAAGATATTTTTATTCCAAATGATTGTCTTTTTAATGATAGAGAATATAAATAATTCTTTTGTTGAATTATGTTGGGCAATATGTTATTTCCTTTGTTAAGGAGTTATTGAAAAATTTGGAAAGTGGGAAAGGGTTTTTCATGTTTAAAAAATTTTACATATTTTTGGTAGCATTTTTTATTTTTAAATACTCCTATCCTATGGAAACCAAGCAGGCAAGAGAAGTAATCAGTGTTGACCCGACCGTTATGATGGAACGCTTGGTTGTTGGTCAATGTTATGCTTCTTTAGACCGTGAAATTAGGACACATTACCTGGATAAACAGTGGGTATGCCTCTACGAATTAATTAAACGATATGCCTATGAAAATGGCGATGTTTGCATGCTTTATCATGTGTGCAGACATGAGTGTTACTCTGCTGCCGGTGGTAACCCGGTAGAAAGTTATGATGTGATGCAAAAGCATCTTGTTTTTCTACTTATGCGAGTTTTTATCGATGTTTTTGCATGTGCCGTTATAGGTGAAAACCGGGCGGACATATACCATTTGTTTAGGGATAAAGTTAAAGACGTGTGGTTTCCTATTTGTTTAAAACAGGGGTTAAAGTTTTCAGCGCCTGTTCTGGAAGCTATAGACAACCTTTCTGTTAGACTTACGTATCTCCATTCTCCTATTTGGGTGTGTTACTGTACCAGAGCGATTTTAAATGCTGTGGGTCTTTTCCCTTATACAGTATGTTTTGGAGATGTTGATAATAGGTATGATTTGCAGTACAGAGAAAGTGCAAGGCAGATAGCGATTGCAAAAAGATCCGCCTTGGAAAAAATTTCTAAAAAAATAACTTCCATAGCGTCGTCAGAAAAGACTGATCAAGAAAAATGGGAAAACTTTTTAAAATTGAGTTATCGCGAGATAGTAGAAAGTGTTTAAAAGTTCTAAACTTTTATTAAAAATTTAGTTAAGCTCTATTCTTTATCAATATATTTAGAAAAAGAGCTTTATGGATAAACATTTTGTACATCTTCACCTACATTCTGAATTTTCTCTTCTTGATGGTGCTATTAAAATTCCGGACCTTTTAAAATTTGTAAAAAATCAGGGTTGGAGGGCAGTTGGAATATCCGATCATGGTAATGTTTTCAGTGCTGTTAAATTTTTCCAGATGGCCAAAAAAGAAGGTATAAAACCTATTCTTGGTGTGGAGATGTATTTTACTCCCGATGCCAAAATTAAGGATCATAAAGATAAGTATTATCATATTATGCTTATTGTTCAGAATGAGCAGGGTTACAAAAATTTATGTAGGCTGTTCTCGTTTGCATATCAAGAAGGCTTTTATTTTAAGCCTAGAATTGATTATGCACAATTGGAAAAACACCACGAAGGGCTTATTGTTACTACTGCCTGTGTTGGCGGACATATTCCAACTTTATTGCGTGATGGAAATATAGAGGAAGCCGAACAGAAATCTAAGTTTTTAAAAGATTTGTTGGGAGATAGATTTTATTTTGAGATAGCTCCGCCCGAGATAGAGATAGCTCGAGTAACAAAGGATCTTTTAGTCAATTACGGGCAGAAATGGGGTATTCCCCTAACCGTAGGATGCGATGCGCACTTTATAAACAAAGAAGATCGTGAAGCTCATGAGGTTTTACTATCAATTCAGACCAAAGATCAACTTGATAATCCCGACAGATTTTCGTTTGGCGAATTTTGGGGTCACCTTCGAACTGAATCCGATATCATAGAATCTCTTAAGGATGATCCAGTCGCGCTTGAAGCAGTGTGGACAACCGGAGAGATTGCCGATAGGTGCGAATTTCAGTTTGAGTTTGGAAAGCTTTTCTTCCCTAAATTTCCGATTCCCGAGCAACATACTACAGAAAGCTTTTTTGAACATTTATGTACAGTTGGTCTTGGTAAATTAAAGAGTAAAGGTCTTATTCCAACAGAAAAATTAAATCAGTACGAAGAAAGATTGAGACTTGAAATTGATTTAATTGAGAAGATGGGTTTTGTGGGATACTTTTTGGTTGTTAGTGATTTTATCCAATGGGGTAAACGTCAGGGTATCCCGATTGGTCCGGGCAGAGGTTCCGCTGCAGGATCACTTGTTGCTTGGGTTCTTGAGATAACTAATGTTGATCCCCTTCGATTTAACCTGCTTTTTGAGCGTTTCTTAAATCCCGAAAGGATCAGCATGCCTGATATAGATATTGATTTTTGTATCGAGCGACGCGAAGAGGTCATAAATTATGTTAAAGAGAAGTATGGCCATGACTGTGTATGCCAGATTATAACTTTTGGTACGATGATGGCCAAGGGGGTTATAAAGGATGTTGCACGGGTTCTGGGTTTTCCATTTCAAGATGCAAATACAATTACCGACCTAATTCCTGAGCAATTGAAAATCACCCTTGATGAGGCGTTACAGCAGGAACCAAAATTAAAAGAGTTGATTGATTCCAATCCACAATTGCGAAGGCTTATCGAAATTGCCAAAAAACTTGAGGGGTTAACTCGCCATGCATCAAAACATGCGGCCGGTGTTGTAATATCGCCCTCATCTTTACAGTCGACTATGCCGCTTTACGTTCCTGCAAAAACTGATGATCTGGTTTCTCAGTACACTATGACGGATCTGGAAGCTTTGGGCTTTTTGAAAATGGATTTTTTGGGTCTTAAGAACTTAACCGTTATAGACAGGGCTCTTAAAGCCATAAAATTAAACCATGGGGTTGATATTGATTTGGATACGCTTTCTCTTGATGATAAACTGGCCTTTGAATTGTTATGTAAGGGTAATTCTAACGGTATATTCCAGTTTGAATCTGATGGCATTAAGGATGTTTTGCGTAAGTTACAACCGGATAAATTTGAAGACTTAATTGCAGTTAATGCTCTTTATCGTCCAGGTCCGTTAGGCTCTGGCATGGTTGATGATTATATTGACCGTCGCCATGGACGTAAGCAGACAACATACATGTTTGCGGAACTTGAGCCAATTCTGGGTGAAACTTACGGTGTCATCGTGTACCAAGAGCAGGTTATGAAAATCGCTTCTGCAATCGCAGGATACACTCTTGGTGGCGCGGATATTTTGCGTAAGGCCATGGGGAAGAAAAAAGTTGAGGTTATGGCGGAGCAGCGTGAACTGTTTATCAAAGGGGCTAAAGAAGGAAACTTTGATGAGAAGAAAGCGGGTGAACTCTTTGATTTGATGGCGTACTTTGCAGGTTATGGTTTTAACAAATCACATTCAACGGCATAT
>CAZSLQ010000015.1:15096-18469 GCA_964607885.1 uncultured Pseudomonadota bacterium | reverse complement strand
CAGGCAACCCTGACGCATTTCAGCTTTATCTGCAGGAAATTCACGACATGGGATTGGAGATGGTTCCTCCTAGTGTTAATCTTTCTGTTGCAGAGTTTAGAGCCTCAGGTGGGAAAATTATTTTTGGTTTGCAAGGTATTAAAAATGTTGGTGGTGCCGCGCTTGATGGAATTATTGCCGAGCGGGATAAAAAATTATTTATTGATCTTTTAGATTTTTGTAAACGAGTTGATTTGCGCACGGTTAACAAAAGAGTTATCGAAAGTTTAATTTGTGCAGGAGCAATGGATTGTCTACCTGGGAATCGTGCACAAAAAATGGCCGAACTTGATAAGATAATTGAGATAGCACATGCGCATAAAGAACGGGAAAGAACCGGCCAGATGGACCTTTTTGGTTTAAGTACTAAAAATGATTCTGTCAAAGAAGATGCGCATTATTCATTTCAGATTCTTGACGAATGGACGGATAAAGAAAAGCTGGAAAAAGAAAAAGAGGTTACCGGTTTTTATCTGAGCTCACATCCTTTGAAAAGTTATAAGCAACTTAAATGGTTAAAAACGGATAGTTTTATAGACTGCCTTAATAAGATAAAAAATGTAACTTCAATGAAAGAGCCGTTTGCTACTGTTGTTGGCTTCATCCAAAGTAAAAAAGAGATAACGACAAAAAAGGGTGACAGGATGGCTTTTGTTGAACTGGAGGATATGGCCGGGAGATGTGAGATTGTCGTATTCCCTTCCGTATTTAAAAAAGTCAGCTCCTGGCTTGATCAGTATAATGTTTTTGTCGTGAGCGGTGCGGTTGACATAACTTCGCAAAATAAGTGTAAAATTAAAGCTAACCAGATGGTTCCGATTGAATTATTGTTTGAAAGCTATGATGGGTTGAGGAGTTTAATCCTAGATATTTCTCCTTCTATTCAAAAAGATCAACTGGATAAGATAAAGGTGAGTTTGCCCTCGGGCAAGGTGCCTTTAAAAATTAGTTTTACCGAAAACAATCAAAAATTAACAGTTTTTACAAAACAAAAAGTGACCTGTACGTTTGATGTTCTTAACACGCTTCAATCAGAATGCAATGTTACTGTATCACTTGAGTTATAATTTAGTTTCCAGGAGGGGGCGTAAAAGACCTCTTACCCGGTTTTGGAGGTTCATATTGTTCGATAAGTTTAAGCAGTTTTTCTTCATCTTCTGATGGTTGGAATTTTTTTAATTTTATCTCAAGCCTAGATTTAACCTTATCTTTAAGCGTTGCAAACTCTATGGGATTAAGTAATGCAAGAATTCTGGAAAGCTCTTCTTCCGTTGTTGGTAATATAGGAAGGGGAGTGTTTGTGGATTCCCAGTTTTTCAATTTTTGTGCTTTTTCTGCCGTTTGAGTTTCGGTTGGTAAAATCGGTTTCTCTTCTTCTTTCTTTTTGGGGGATGGTTTAGTCTTCTTGGTTTTTTCTTTGCTTGTTGTCTCTCCCTCTTCTTTTTTGACTTTAGTTTTTTTATTCTCAAGCTGTTGCTCTAGTTTTTGAAGTGTTTTTGGATGACCTTCAAGTTTTTCTATTGCATCAAATATTTTTTCATCATTAATCCATCTTGTTAATGTACTATCATCAATAGTAGAAGTGCCTTTTAATTTTTTTAATTTGTCAAAGATTTCTCTTTCGAGCGTCCCTTTTTCGGGATTTTTCCCTTTTCCCTCTTTTACCTTTATTGTATTTATTTTTTCGATTAAAGCGTCTATTTTTACGACTTCGGCTTCCGCTTCGGCTTTTCGTTTGGATTCTTCTTCACGAGCTTTTCTCTCGTCCTCGGCTTTTCGTTTGGATTCTTCTTCTTCCTCGCGGGCTTTTCTCTCGTCCTCTAGCTTCTTGGCTTTGGCTTTTCGTTTGGATTCTTCTTCACGGGCTTTTCTCTCGGCTTCGGCTTTTCTCTCGTCCTCTTTCTTCTCATCTTTTGTTTCGGGTTCATCATCATCCCAGGAAGACTCCTCTTCTTCTTCTTCTTCTTCTCCTGGCTTTAGCCCACCTCTTCTTTGAGCCATTGCCCTTCGAAGAACATCTGTCAAATCTGTACCTTGCTCCGGTTTTTCTCCTGCGTCTGGTTTATCTTTGGCAGGGGTACCTTCGACATGTTTTAATTCTTTACCTTTTTGTATTTGTGCCAACAAATCACTCCGAGTAGGGGTAGTCTTGGCACCAGGTTTTGCATCAGATTTTTCTTTTGGTTTCCTCTTAGGTCTATCAGGTAATGGTGGTGGCGTGGGGGTTCCGCTCAATTTTTCCTTAAGGCTTACGAGTTGTTCCTGCATCTCTGAAAGTTTTTGTTTTAATTCTGTTAATCCCGATTTTAACTTTTTAAGGTCATCTGGTAGTGTTCCTTGAAGCGATAATTTTGCTGATACAAAAAATAATATACAAAGTATTTTTTTGAATTTAATTTTGTGAATGATGGGAAAAAACATATTTCTCCTTGTATTCTAGAAATATTTATTAATTATAGGCTCAATTTTTTCTGCAGTACCTTTAGGAATTTTTAAAAGAACTTCCATAAGCGCACCATGCAAGCTTGCTTTAAAAATAATATTATCAATTACCTTTGCTGATTCTATAACAACTCTAAAGGCATTTGTGACCAATTTTTCGTCTGAGACATTTTTGGATAGATAAATAATGACCTCTTCAAGTGTACGACTAAACTTTTTCCCCCATCCTAGCTGAGCGTAGCATGCCAATAAATAAATGAATGCTTCAGAATTTTCTTTGTTCAATAAACGTATGTGTTCATAGACCGAGGCGGCATCTAACCATTGCTTTGAATCTCGATATAAAAGTGCAGCTTGCATATATTTTTCGCACGCTCCTGTTTTATCTCCAAATGATAGGAGGATGTCCCCTTCAAGTTGTAATGCATAAGCTCGGTCCGGTAATGAGTGAACCATTAGTTTGTAGATGCTTAATGCCTTTTCTCGCTCTCTGCGCTCGATTAGGTTGGCAATCTTAAACCAGGCAACACTGGAATTAATTGTAGAACCGCTTAAACCGATTGTTTTTTGGTCTCGGTTTTTTCCGGTTACTTCTTGACTTTGATTCATTACCTCCTCTCCCAATTTTGCGCGCTGACTTTTTCTCCAATTTAAGTTCAAAGGCCATTTGATAACCATGCTCTCTAATGTTATACTTCGTGTTCTAACATAAGTAAATATAAAAAATAAATACTTTCATCTAAAAACATTGGATATGCGGTGGCAAGTGTAGTAACGGTTGAAAAAATATCTAAGGAAGTGACATTACATGCCGATTTAGGCCGGCAAGACTGTGTTGCAAAACAGCACAGGTTGGGTAAAAAGACAGCACAAGAGCGTTTGAAATATCTTT
>CAZSLQ010000015.1:14829-15086 GCA_964607885.1 uncultured Pseudomonadota bacterium | reverse complement strand
TTTTGGATGATGGAAGTTTTCAAGAGATCGATCATCTTGCAAAGTCTGTTTTTTTGATTGAAAAATTTTGTACTGATGGAGTCATCACCGGTTTTGGCAAGATTGGGGGAAGGCAGGTTGCTGTTTATGCTCAAGATTTTACAATTAAGGGTGGTTCTCTTGGAAAACGTCACGCAGAAAAAATTTGTAAAATTATGGATTTGGCTGCCAAGGTTGGGTGTCCTATTATTGGAATTATCGATTCCGGTGGAGCAAGG
>CAZSLQ010000015.1:11095-14721 GCA_964607885.1 uncultured Pseudomonadota bacterium | reverse complement strand
ACCTTGCGCGGGCGGAGCAACTTATTCACCTGCTTTGACAGATTTTATTTTTACAACAGACAGTATTAGTAATATGTTTATAACCGGGCCGCAAGTTGTGGAACAGGTTTTGCATCAGAAAGTTAGCAAGGAGGATTTGGGTGGGGCCTGGATTCATGCTGAGAAATCGGGAGTTGCTCATTTTGTCGCCCAGAATGAGGAGCAGTGCTTCGAGCAAATTAAAAAACTTTTGTCTTATTTGCCTGCTAATTATCTTTCCGGTCCTGTCGAAGTTGAACATTTTCAGGAAGATAATTTGATTCAGAAAGTTTTTTTGAGGTTCAAGAAAACTTTGCCACAAATATCGTTATCGGGTTTGTACGTTTGGGCGGACGCGTTGTCGGGGTAGTTGCAAATCAACCTCTTGTAAAGGCCGGGGTAATAGACATTGATGCATCATGTAAGGCTGCCAGGTTTATTCGGTTTTGTGATTCGTTTTCCTTACCTATAATTTCATTGGTTGATGTTCCCGGTTTTTTACCTGGTGTTGATCAAGAGCATAATGGAATTATTAGGCATGGAGCTAAATTAATTTATGCGTATGCTACAGCGACCGTTCCTAAAATTACCTTGATTTTACGTAAGGCATTTGGTGGGGCATATGTTGTTATGGGGAGTAAGGAGTTGGGCGCGGACTTTAACTTTTCTTGGCCTGGTGCACAAATTGCCGTTCTTGGTGCAAAAGGGGCGGTTGCCATACTACATCGTTCTGAACTGGAGAAAGTTTCTGCTCAGGATCGGGAAATTTTGGTTCAAAAATTTGAAAAACGGTATGAAGCCGATTTTATGAATCCCGGAATTGCGGCAGAACATGGTTATATCGATGCAATTATTGAACCTTTAGAGACACGACAAACCTTGATATCTGCACTTGAAATTTCGCAAAATAAAGTTGAGCAACTTGCAAAAAGAAAACACGGAAATATACCACTATAATTTTATTTTATTTTATATATTGAGGTTTATTCATCTGATCAACTACAATTTAATTGAAAGAGTTCAAAGATTTTGTTTTAAATAGGGGGAAAAGTTATGAATTCAAGATTTAATAGAATAATTAAATGGTCGGTTATAGCGGTAGCGCTTTGTCTGCCTGTCGGATATTTTGTTTATCAAGCAGGTTGGTTGGGCTCTGAATACTCCAGACTGATTGCACCACCAACAGAGATAAAGGGTAAGGTGATAACCTTGCGAGCATTGAAAGAGGACCACTTCCTTGATTTTCATAATATGTTTTCAAGCACGGTTCGCAAGGCCATGGAGTTTCCTGAAACCATTTCGTTGAACTATACTATTAGAATGTTAAAACTTGAATTGGAAAAAATCAGTCAAAGAAAAACATTGTACTACGTTATTTTTGACAACAGAGATAACAAGTTAATTGGGTATGTGGAGATTCGTGAAAAAAACCCGGATGATCCCGGACAGTTTGGATTTTGGGTAAATGAAAATTACTGGGGAGGAGGAAGAGCTGTTGAGGCTGTAAAGCTTATAGCAAAAACCTACTTTAGGCTTTATCCGGATAGGGAAAATTTTACGGCTCATGTTAGACTTTGGAATCACAGAAGTTTTGGGGCCTTAAAGAAAGCCGGTTTTAAGGAAGTAGGGTACTTTTATGAGGACGGTGTCCCCACCCGTCATATTATGGAATATTCTAGAAGTTAGCCAAATTTACTGGTGTTTTGCTAATTTTTCTGGTAAAAATATGTTTATTGCGCCTGTAGCTCAATTGGATAGAGTGACGGACTTCGAATCCGCAGGTTGCAGGTTCGAGCCCTGCCAGGCGCACTCTCTTTTTTATGTGCCTATAGCTTCCGTCTTCGCATAAAGCTACGACGGGACAGGCAGGTGGATAGAGCAATGGATTTTAATTCATGGGCCCAGATTTTTCTATTTATGTGCCTATAGCTCAGGTGGATAGAGCGAGCGATTCCTAATCGCTAGGCCGCAGGTTCGAGTCCTGCTAGGCACACTCTTAAAAAATAGTGGCGCTTACGTTGGCTATCGCTGTTCGGACCCAGAATCCAACGCGTTTTTACCGTTGGAGTATGTCAAATTCTTATGTAATTCAATTTACATAATCTTGCTTTTTAACGAGCGTTGTGTAATTTTATTTACATAGCGCATCATTAAGGTAGAACCTAATGTAATTTTCATTAAATAAGGAAATGTATGAAACGAAGCGGTCTTTTTATAACTCAACCAACAAATTATAAAGCCTTTATTCCCTCAAATCTTCCTCCAAATCCGCCTATTAATATTGATTCAGAAATGCAAGAATTATTGCAAGACGCAACAATGTTACTTGCGAGACTTGATGGGATAGCTTACACCTTACCAAATTCGGAAATATTTATAGCTATGTATGTAAAAAAAGAAGCTCTGCTAAGTTCTCAGATTGAAGGGACACAAGCATCACTTGAAGATATTTTTGAATTTGAACGTGGCACAAAACCTGAAAATATAAATGATGTAAGCGAGGTAATAAATTACATAAAAGCACTAGACTTTGGGATACAACGTTTAGATGAAATTCCTATGTCCCTAAAATTAATCAAAGAATTGCACGCCATTATTTTACAAAAAACACGTGGTGCTAATAAAACCCCTGGAGAATTCAAAAAATCACAAAATTGGATTGGTTCTGCCGGTTGTACATTAAATAATGCTGCCTTTGTACCGCCGCCGCCAAAAGAGGCTCTTGATGCGATGGGACAATTAGAAAAATATATGCATAAGCAATCACATTTACCTGTTTTAATTGATTGCGCACTTATTCATTATCAATTCGAAACAATTCACCCATTTTTGGATGGCAATGGCAGAGTTGGAAGGTTGTTAATTACATTTTACCTGTACTGGAAAGATATTCTAAAGAAGCCCCTACTTTATATGAGTTATTATTTAAAAAAGAATCGACAAGAATATTACGACAGACTTACACTAGTCAGAAAGAATGATGATTATGAGCAATGGATAAAATTCTTTTTAAAAGGAATTATAGAGATATCACAATCCGCAATTGAAAATACACGCAGAATACTGGATCTAAAAGATCAACATCAAAAAATTATTTTGAAGCATAAATCTCCTACTCTTACAAAGATTATGCTTTTAAATAAACTGTTTCGCACGCCAATAATAAGTATCAATGAGGTTCAGAAAGAATTTAAAATTACTCATCAATCAGCATCCAAACTCATAAGTAGCTTTGAACAGCTTGGAATTTTAAAAGAAATTACAGGGAAAAAGCGTGACCGTAAGTTTGCTTATAATAAATATTTAGAAATCCTTTCGGAAGGAACAATACCACTTTGATGAACAACGATAAATTTTTTGATTTCAATAAACATTAAATTCTTTATCGCAAAAGTTCTAAAATAGTCCTGTAAGGTACACCATGCTTGACGCCTTATCCATTGACGCTAAACCCTCAGCGTTTAATTGCTACTTCTTGTCCTTAAAATCAATAAAACTAGGCTTTGAATGTAGCATTTTTTACCGTTTTGGGCTAACAGATAAAACCGGGCAGGAGTTATCGCTTGTAGAATGTTTCCAACTCATGTCCCCACCAAGATTCTATACCT
>CAZSLQ010000015.1:5437-10983 GCA_964607885.1 uncultured Pseudomonadota bacterium | reverse complement strand
GATATTTGAATGGCGACGTTGTAATTCATTTTTTATATCGTCCCATACCGATAAAAATGAAATTCCATCATTTTTTTTATCTGCCTTACGTTTAATTTGAGAAAAACTCATATTATTCCACCATAGCAGCAATGAAGGGGTATCTTCAATATATAATGATTTGTAAAAAGCCGAAGCATTTACGCTTGCTGCCCCATACCATAAATATCTTAACACTTGAGTAAAAAAATAAGCTAATGCTTGATGCCGACCTGGAAGATATCGAATAATTTCTTCTTGATTGTATGGTGTCCCTTGCGCATTTTTGTATAAGAGTAATCTGCCGGATATTACATCATCGTAGGGTTGCCAAAGTTTTTCGGCAAAATCGACAATTTTTCTAGCTTTATCGAATAATTCTTGATTGTTTTTAAAAATTTCAGCAAGCGCATACTGAATGAAATATTCTTTTTTAAAAAAATTATCAGACCAAGGATTATTGTCACTATCAGCCTGAATTAATTCTTTTATTTTTACGTGTACAGGATATTCTTCAGGATCACCATGAACTGTCATCTGATTATTATCATTATTGATTCCTAGAACAAGAAACATTAATTTAAGAAAACCCAAGCAATATGGCATTTTTCCCTCAAAGTCTGCGCTCCAATCTTGGTGAGAAAATGTGAGTGCTTTAAAACCAATTTGCCCATTGGGAATTGCTGCAGAGTTAAAATAAGTTATTAGATTTTGGGGATGAGCTTGATAAGGCACAACAGATGCTTTGATTGATGAAAATATTGGGTCATCTTGTAACTTTATGTAAGAAAAATTTTCAAACTTTTTTGTTTCTTTGTTATAGATTAACCATCCAGAATCCTCATCAGTCCGCTCATCAATCGGCAGGCATGCTCGTTTATCAGATGCTTCTGTCAAAAAATCTGTATTCTGTAAATAAAATGGACTTACAATCGGAACCGAAAAAGATGTTCCAGCATCAATATTTCCTGCAAAATTTGTATCTGCAAAAAAATATGGGAGTCTATCTATCGCTTCTTTATCAAGTTGAAAAAATTGCGTACCACTTTGAATATAAAAATGCGGAGTTACAAGTCCATTTTGTGCAGCTTTTTGCAGAAAATTTCTTCCTACTTCTGTGTGCATAAATTCGGTAAGAAATTTTCTCCATGCAAATAAATACTGATGGCTTTCTCCAAACCATTGCTGTCGAGTTAAAGCCAATTCTGGATTATCAAAGGCTTGCTCGATATAATTTTGTCCAAGCTCCTTTAATGCCTGAAGCTTGCGTCTATTTAACATTGGAGCAATAGTACACAGAGGATTAATTTGCTGAAAAAACAAATATTTAAACGGTACTTTCTTGACCACTACCATACTCGTTATTGGTTTCTGCCTAGAAATAAGGATTATACTAAAAACTATTATTGAAAAAATAAATATTTTTACACTGTTTTTATGCATTGCACTCCCCCTTAAAAATTTCCTTACATACATTTTGACCCAATCCATAACAATCCCGACTGCTATTATAAAACAATGATGAATCAGAACACAAGCTTTGTCTTTTTGGCACAAATTACACGATCAAGCTAAGCCTTTGGGGTAGGCAATGCCACCTCGCCCCCATATCTGAATATCCATGCCTATTGCAATCTATTTATGGATGAGACATTATTATCTCGCTTCTTGCCAAGCCTTAGTTACCATTTCAGTACCTCTTCGAAATTTTACATTTTTAAGAAGTTACATTTTTAGTTAAGGAATATTTTACCTTAAGAGACAAGAAATACCTAAGCAAACAACACTTGTCTTATGTCAGAAAATCGAATATCAACAAAATCTACGGTTCTAAAATAGTCCTGTAAGGTACACTCTTAAAAAATAGTGGTTCCTAGAATTTGGGTTTCCTGTAAGGTGTGTCTTTTGGTTTTAATATGACGATTAGCTTGTGTCTGGTTTATAAAAATGCTTACCTTTTGTAGATATTCATCTTGAATTGCAAAGTTTTTTTCAAAATCATGATCGCAGTCCAGAGTTAAAACAGGGATATCTTTTAAGAACGCAGGTAAAACCTTTTTGTAAATAAGCCAAGCTTCATGTTTTTTGTGCAACAGTTCAAGATAGGAGATTTGAATTGATTTCTCTTCCTCTCTATTTCGTTTGTGTATTCTTTCATAACATGTTTGAGGCGTCGCTCTTAAGTATATAAAACCGGCCGGAGGTTGTGTGAAATTTTCAACAAGCCATGAAAATGTATCTGTGTAAATTTTCCATTCCAAATCTGTCATAAAGCCCATTTCGTGACAGTTCTGTGCGAAACAGAATCGATCGCAGAAAACCGATCTTTCCAGTACATGAAACGGAGCTGAACTATTTTTCAGGTGTTCCATTACGGTCTGATATCGGTTAACGAATGCGTACATTTGAAATGTAAGTGCCCAACGCTTTATATCCTGATAAAATAAATTGAGTAAATTACCCGATCCCTCCATACTTTGCCATTTATTTGCAGGTTCTTGGATTACACTTAAATTTAGTTTGGAGCGGATTATTTTGAGAAAAGTAGACTTTCCTGCTCCAATGTTTCCTTCCAGAATGAAAATGTTGGAAAAATCTATTTTATTTCCCATTTAGTTCCCTTAAGATTATTGTTGAATTTTTTTGAAATTGATTGTATCAGTTTCAAATTTTTAATCTACTTTATTTAAGTTTGCCTGTTAAAGTTGTCATTCCATCATTTAACTTGATCAATTTTTGTCTTAATGCTTTTAATTGCGTTGATAGTGCTTGAAGGTTATTTTGGAGTTCTGAGGGTAATGGAGAGTGAGGTGTGGTTGTTGGACTTTCCAATTGATCCATAAGAGTTTCTCTTATTTTTTGTTCTTTTTCAGTTTTGGCATATTTATTAACCAAAGCCAGACACAGAGCCAAATTTAATGAATTTTTTAGACCTTCTATTTTTGTACTCATAGATTTATCAATTTTTTTTATTTGTTTATTTGTGTAATCAAATGAGAATGTGTCATGTTTAATTTCATTTGGAATGTATACAATAACAGGTGCTTCTTGATTTTTTCGATCAAAAAATATTTTAATTTCTCCATTTTTATAACTTTTTTCAAAATTAATTTCTGGAAACGGATAATTTTTATTTTTGGCATAATCTGCAACTTTTTTTAGCTGATTTTTTTCAGCGTCAATATTTGCAGACGCGTCACATACAAAATAAATATTTATTTCTCTATCCAAAAGTGGTGGGAATGGAAGATTAAAGTCGATTCCGGCATCATATAAGTCAAGATAGTTTTTGCAGTAATCAGATTGAATATCTTGGGATGAAAAATTCGGAATAATGCCTGCGCTTGCTCGACTTGTCTGTTTTTGAATAATAGCTGCTTCTTGTTGGTCTTTTAGTAAAAAAGCTTGTTCCAGAGCTTGCATAATATTATTAATATACCCAAGTACTGTTTTCTCATCGGCTATAACTCTTGATAACCATGATGGAATTGTTATTTTTCCATGATTTTTAATCCAATCTGCATTAATTGTATATGCAGACCCCCAGATACCCATGAGGTATGCCAAGGGTAATTCATTGGAAGGTTTAGATTGTGTGCTAAAACCGCAATTCTTTGTTTCTACATATGTTTCTAAATCCTTAGATCCTACCGCAAGTGGGCTAAATTCGCACCATGTGTAATTTCGTTGATTTGATTCACTTTTCTTATATTTATCGGTTTGAAAAATTGCCGTTGCTATCGGGATAAACTTGTTTTTTGATATCTCATTTAGTTCTGAAAGTTTTGCGGATAGGCCTAGAACATCGTTATCATATTTACTTAGCAGAGCCCGTCCAAGAAACATAGAGTAAAAATCTACCGAACGCGTGGTTCCTTTAGTTTTTGAGAATAAATATTCAATGGCGCGAGAGCCATGTGTTTGTTGTTCAAATTCTCTTTCAAATGTACTAAAATTATTTCCTAATTCTCCAGAATTGTATTCTTTGATATTAATATCAGGCTTGGATTTTAGACAATAAAGATATGGAAATAAAAACCAAGTGGATCCTGATAAAGTAGAAACATAATCAGCAAGATTCCAATAATTTAATTCTTCAAACTTTTTGCAAAAACTGGCAAATGCAAACATTGCGCGATATCCGCCCCCACTTGCCACAATTCCGACTTTAGGCATTTCATCTTTTTCTAGGAAATTAGTAACCAGATCAGAGATGTCTTTATCTTGTATTTGATTTTCTTTAAAGAAATCACTCCATAATGTTTTTTTATTTTTACCCCTAAGAAATTCAACTTCTGAATTTCTTATATCATCCCATTTTTTGATTTCGATTGTAGGTTTTTTATACTCCTCTGCTGAGACTGAGGGCGGTCTTAGCCTGTTGAAGTTGTCTGCCATTGCTAACAACCATGGACCAACTTGATTAGTTTGAGCAAAAGAACAAAATACCTGCATATTTAAAATTTTTGCGGGATTGTTTATGATATCTAAATGCTTTAGGATTTCTTTTCCCGCTTGTTTTAACGCCCTTTGAGTTATTCCATACATAGACTTTTCTTGTGGGGTTATTGTGTATTTTTCTTTTATTTGGTTATCCCAATAAGTAAAAAACGTTGAACTTAAACCTTTTGTACTAATAATGTTATTAATTGAATTGAGAACAAAATTAGAAATTGAATTGTAATTTAAAAGACTACCTACAATTTGAAGGCTCCAGCTGAAATAAAAAGTTTTAAGAGTTTCTGCGAGCATTGAATAAGTATCACAAAAATTGTTAGTATTTTGTATGTAATTTTTGAGATATTTTTCAGAATAATTTCCCCATTCATCGGGTTTGAATTCTGTGTACGCTTTTTGTAAGGTTTGTTTGTCAGGTAGCAAATTTTCCGATGTAATATTATTTCCTAATTCGCTTAATGCTTGGAGTTGCAAAGACTGTACTCGATTTGAAATATTTTCTGCCGTAACTCTTTCAGTACACAGTGTATTTTCCCAATAGCTAGCTTTGGCCCACTCTTGTTTTAAAGTGATCGAGAAAGAAGACTGATCAAGCTCTATTTTGACCGGTTTTTTTAAAAATATTAACTTTTTATCTTCATCTTTTTTAAAAACCCAGAGTAAATCAGTATTAATTAAATAGTTAAAGTCAATGTAATCAAGTAAGTTAGTAATTGATTTAAAAAAAACAGTATCGTTTCCTAATGATGGAATTACCGTAACAGTCGAGGTAGATAATTTAGGAAACAATTTAATTTTATCTGTATC
The DNA here is from genome assembly GCA_964607885.1 of uncultured Pseudomonadota bacterium. GTDB lineage: Bacteria > Babelota > Babeliae > Babelales > RVW-14 > JBAZAX01. The sequence continues at coordinate 5,700 of CAZSLQ010000015.1, read as the reverse complement.
GTCCAAGTAGTAACATTCAATATTTACATTTTTTATTGGCAGATGAATATCTGTTGCTTTCTTATAATCTATACAGTTACTAATTTTACGATACGCCCATTTTCCTATTTTTGTTGTGTAAAAATTGTAACATCTGTGAGTTAGCTTGGAAAGGTCAAATTCTATAGGAGATTCTGGAACTAACTGTTTGAAAGAAAATTCCGTCTTACTAACCCATGGATCAAACAAAATCACGGAGTGTAAGAGTTTATCTCCTGGTAATT
>CAZSLQ010000015.1:4451-5409 GCA_964607885.1 uncultured Pseudomonadota bacterium | reverse complement strand
CTACCTCACCTCCGCTAATTAAAATGATCTTGGCTTCTGGTTTTGATTTGTAAAAATTTTCAATTTTATCAAGGGCCTTGTTAGAAATATCATCGATAATGGTGTCGTCTATTTTGTTTTTAGTATCTGCATCTATACATGCAAATTGTTCAGATTTCTTAAAATTTATAAGGCCTATGTAATCTGGAAAAAAATCTCTGAATTTATTTTCTGGGATATTCCCATCATCTGAAGCCGCTGAATTTTTTATTACTAAAATAAGAACATCCTCTACCTGATTTTCTGTAAGTGATTTAAAAAAAGGTTTGAATTTTGGCAATTCAGTGCAGGTTAAATCAGTAAAACCTATCGCAAGCTCTTCTGGCTTTTCCATAGCGCTAAGTGAGAAAAATACTACTTCGCACAGTAAATAAAATAAATATATCCCATTCTTCAATTTTAATTTCATAGAGATCCCTTATAAAAGATTTAAAACAAATATTTTAGCATGATTAATTCTACGAAAATAAAAATTGTGGAGTCAATTAATTGGAAATTTTTTATGAAGGTATTTATAATTTGTATTTTTGCGTGTTTGATTGTTCTTAATACTCATCAAATTTTTTACTTCTAAGCTTTTTAATAGTTCCATGATGCTTTTTTGCTTGTAGCCGTATCTCTTTTGTTGCCTTTGAAATACGAGTTGCCATACGTTTTTTGGGAATGTGCATAGCATTTATAACTGTTTTGGTAAGACGTGTAATTGCATCCTGTTTGTTTTGCTGCTGGCTTCTTGTAGCATTGCTATGAATTACCAGATCACCATCAACCGTAAGGCGATTTTGCAGATTTTGTAAAACACGTCTCTTTTGATTATCATCCAAAATTGAAGTCCGGTGTACATTCCACCGGACTGTAACACGTGTATCTGTTCTATTGACATGTTGTCCACCCGGCCCTCCAGACCTGCTGGTGGTTA
>CAZSLQ010000015.1:0-4441 GCA_964607885.1 uncultured Pseudomonadota bacterium | reverse complement strand
TTTCAAGTTCATTTGTGGGAATTTCTATTTCGTTTTGAACAGGAACATCATCTCGGATCATTATTTTCCGAATATTTTTTCCGGCAACTTAACTGGTTTTGCAATTCCAATGATTTCTTTGGAGGCTTCTTTAACAATTTCGGAACCAACTTTTTGAGAAATGCGATCGATTGTGAAATGATAAACTTTGAAGCCAACATAGCCTAATCCAATGATTATCAAAATGATAATAACCCATTTCAGTAATTTTTTTAAATGTGCAGACATATCTTTCCCCCTTTCTATTTAAAAACAATTATCTCCTATTAATTATTCTTCCGCAAAATAGATGTTTTTTGCAAGTAGTACGAAAAATATACCAGCAAAGTGCTAGAAGGCGCTAAATTTGTAATATTTCGCAAAATACTATAGAATCTAATTTTATTTCAGAGTATATAAAACTTATGTAGGAGGGTGTGATGCGGTTTATAAAAGTTTCTTTATTCGTTGTGTTTTTGTGTTTTGGTTTTAGTTGCGCAACAGATTTGTCATTAGAAACTTGTTCATCAACAAAATGTTTTGAGCAGGGTGAATTCGTTGGAACTCATGTAATGGCAGAATTTTTAGGGTGCACTGTTCCGGAGGATCAGGAGTCTCTGGAAAAGATTATGCGAGATGCCGCAAAAGAGTCAAATAGCACGGCTCTGGAATTTGCTATGCATAAGTTTGAGCCATATGGCGTAACAGCTATTCTTATTCTTGCAGAATCACACATTTCTATTCACAGTTGGCCTGAAAAAAAGTACGCCGCGGTTGATGTGTTTACCTGTGGGCAAAATACGGATCCCGTTAAGGCTATAAGGCACTTAGAAAATGCCTTTAATGCTTCAGAAGTAAAAATTGAAGTAATTAAGCGTGGAATTAAGTAGCCGGCTTATCATTTTTCTTTTTATGCTTATGCCGGAATATTTTTTTGGGCCATTTTAATGGGTTAACGGCGTCAGCGATTTCTTTTGATACCTCATGCCGTATCTCTTGGATAATTCTTTTAAGAGCGATATTAAAAAGTCTATATCCTGTGTATATAAATAAAAAAAATGTAAGTGCGAAAAAAAAGTATTTTAATACTTTTTTAAAAAATTTAAATCTATACATCTTAAGTATTCTTGCTTTTTTACATATATTAAAAGAATAACATATCTCCAACTCGATACTTATAGTATGACATATGGGTCAAATTACGCAAAGCCCTCTAAAATAGCCTATAAACGCATGGTTTTAGGGATGTATTCAAAACCCCTTATGAAATGGAAGTCTTGGGTAAAAACGTGAAAGATTCTTTCGGTTAGACTTGTAAAACTCTCAGAATCATGTGCCTTGTCCAATTTTAATTTTAGTAGGCATTTGAGGAACCCCTCGCCTCCTGCTATGTAAATCAGGTCATTAATCTTACGACTAAACCGAGGTTCACTCTTGGTCCAGGAAATCGTAGATATTAATTTATTATACCGTTCTGTAAGCGGTAGAATAAATGAGTCCAGAAATTCACTTCTCTTAACTTCGTTGCTTTCGTAAAATATTGGCAAATAAATTATTATTATTGGATGTTTTAGTCGTTCGACTTCATGAAAAAAATTTGCGTCGATTACTTTAAATGTCTTAACGGAGTTAAATCTTGGGTCTTGACAAAGAAGTTCGAAGAGATCATTTATGAAGTCGATTATATACTCAGGTTTTACCTGTAGGTGTATTTTAAATTTGCAACCCATTATCTTTACAGCTTCTTCTTGTTCCTGCGTATTACCCGAATTTAACGCGCCTTCATAGACCCTATATGGCAAATTATAATGTGACTCGATTTCGGCAAAACGTGGGTTAGCCAGAGTAGGGGTTATGTCAGAGAAGAAAGTTGAGTATTCTCCGCCAAAATCACTCAATATTTGGGTTGTGGAGGCTTCATAGTTTTTCAAATCTTCATCACAAAAGAATGTTTTTTCAAAATGGTAGCATAAGTCATTTGAATCTAAGCTTTTGCAGCAAAAGAAGGCTCCATTATGGGCAAAGAACAGGTCTGGATTTTTACTTGGCTCGAGTATGTTAAAAAAACTTGAAGGGGTATACCCCCTGGGAGTTAGTGTGGGTTCGTTTTTTTGCATGGCTGAAATATTAGAACTTAATAAATACAACAGTAAAAGATGGATGAAAAATTTAGGTTTCAAGATTGTTCCCTTGATTGAAGAATACGACTTAAAAATATGATTTGTATAATAATTTCTTGAAGTGCTTCTTCCTCGTACTCCTCCATTACGGCGTCTGATTTTTCTTTGTATTTATCATCCGATATAAATAGGGTAATTATGGAAGAATCTAATTTTGCTCTACAGGTTGGGCAGAGTTCATGTGCATCTTCTTTTTTTAAATTATGCCTTGTATACCACTCAAACAGGCAGTTATAGCAAAAGATATGATTGCATGAAAGAATCAATGGTTTAGAGTATGGGTTAATTTCGGATTGGCAGATTACGCATGTAAGATCCGTTATTTTTGAAAAGTCTAAAGGATATTTTTGATCCAGATAGATAGATAAGTCCTCATAAAAGAGGTTAAAACGATTTTTACCACTTTTCCCCTCACGTTCTAAAAAAGCTTTAATTGCGCTTAACTCTGTCTGTGTGATAATTCCCCTGGTTTTTGATGTGAAAAGTTTAATAATGTGAGCCAATTCAATTAAAGGGTTTCCTGCTACGTTATAACTGGGGCAAGGGCCATCTTTTATGACCTCAAACAATTCGGAAGCCGTTATTGGCATTGTGTGAGATTTTTGATTTGTAATAATTAAAAATAAGTATATTGTTGTTGTCAGTATGGATTTTTTCACCTATTTACTCCCATATTTTAGTGAATAACTTTATTTGTGGTTAGTAGGATAACATCGAAAGGCACTTTTGTGAAAATAAAACTATCTAAATGTCTTTATGAATTAAATAAATGCCTTTTAAATGCCTGTTAAATGCTTATTTCTAATATAAAAATGGCCTGTTATATTAAATTTTCACTTTTTTTTGTTTTGGCAGTATAATTTAATTAATACATATAGAAATTTTTATTGGTAATTCTCCCTGTTCAGGATAAAAGGATGTTTGGGTTATTATTTCAGGAGCGGCATGGTTTTGAAATTTTTTCGATACTTTTTAACTGTTGGTCTAATTCTCTCAGGACCACCTTGCCTGAAGGGGATGCCAGAGCATTTCCAAGATTTGGGGCGAAGTGCGTCCGATATTATGATTTTTCCTAATTTCGGTTACAGTGTGGAGGATTCTAATCTGATTGACCTGGTTTTTTTAAAAGCCCTCAGTGAGATTATATTTTTAGTAAAAAACGGCAAACATGTTAATGGAATTAACCCTTCAGAAATTTCGCCTGAAATTCGACCCTTATTTGGGAGGGGTTCTGTTTCAATACGTCCGGAAGATTATCTGGTACGAATGAAGCGGTATTTTGGTTGTCCCTCTTCCACATGTTATGTTCTTGCCTTATTGTATATCGAAAGAATAATACAAAAATATGGTGCTGTTATTTTTAATCGGATATCTTTCCATCGACTATTTTTGAGTGCGCTTACTGTCGCATCAAAATTTGTGGAAGATAAGTTTGCCACAAATGTTTATTATTCCGAAGTCGGTGGGGTATCCCCTCAGGAACTACGTAAGTTGGAAGGTTGTTTTCTTTGTATTATAGAATTTAATATTTTTGTATCAGAGGAGGAATACACCTCTTTTGTATCAAAACTTAAAAATGAGGAAGAGTCGCTTAAGAAATGGTTTTTAAGCAGCATTCCAGATTCTACGAAATAATATTGCTTAAATTGTTGCATATTATCCAAATTTTATCATAAATTAAAATAGTTATATTTTGTGTGAAAGTTGCATTTAATGGGGAGAGTGGGATGATAAATAAAAAAATGTATTTTATTCCCGTGATTTTATTATTTGGTTCTCTGTTTGCAGATGAGATTACCATAATAAATCACAATACGGATCCAATTTGGGTTGGGGTTTATAGGCTTAAGGAAACTTTATTAGGTAAGAGTTTTGGTGATGCAAATTTAGAGGGTGACGGTATTAAACAAATCCCAGCAGAGGAACGGATAAAAATAAATCGACCGGGCTTAAAGATAAAAACAAACCGCGAACTGTTTTTTTCAGATATCCAAGGATACCTCAAGGATAAATTTGATTCCAACGAATACAAATTAGTGAGCAAGACTCCCATAGGTTTTAAGCATGGTTCTGTTTTCCATATTGCCAAGAAGGATAATGTCTTACACGGCTATAGCGATCTTGAATGGAAGCTTGTTGCTCCTGCAGTTACGGCTGTAAAAAAAACTGTTGAGAGGATTTCTGATGATTTGCGACAACAATTTGCCAAGCATCCTTATGGAAAAAATAAGGCCCTTGTTCGT